>CAIYBH010000420.1 GCA_903924405.1 uncultured Planctomycetaceae bacterium
ACCTGAAGGTGCCCCGATACTCAGTGAGGCGATGCCCTGGAGCCGCTGGAATGCGGGTGCGCCGGGGCGGAAATGGTTCCCTTATCGAAAACGCAGCCCCCCCAAGACAACTGTTCAGCTCGACGCGCATGGCATCCGGATTCCCCGCGCCAGATTCCTTCACTGTCCAGGAGCCTCTCGGGCGAACGATCGGGAGGAAACGGGTGCCATCCACCTGTTCATTTTTTCGGTGGCAGTGGGAAGGAGGAACGGGCGATGTTGTCGGGGTGTCGATCTGTGGCAGAGTCCATCGCGTGTCGCCCCGTCAGGGCTTGGGGATATATTGGGCACGGCACCATGGGTTGACACCCATGGCTACAGCATGCCGCCCCGTTTGGGGCTGAATGCAGGGGAAAGTGAGAATGGAGAATGGGGAATGGAGAATGGGGTTAAGGGGTTGGGATCAGGGTGAGGTATTCCCCGATGATTCGCAGGTCGACGGCGGTGTCCGCGTCGAGGTGGATGGTCTGATAGGCGGGGTTTAAGGGCTGGAGCGCTATCTGCGTGTGCTGGTTGCCTTCTTCATCCACGCGACGTTGAGACGCATAGCGTTTCACTGTGTAGCGGCCGCCGTCTTCCGGGTCGTCCGTGGTCTGACATTGCACTAACAACAACCTTCCCTGACGGGTCCCGCCCGGACATTCCCGAAATAAACACCAGCTGCCCGATGGTATGCGCGGTTCCATCGATCGACCGACGACTCGCGCGACAAACATGCCGGGAACGAGGCGACGATCCGGAATCTCGATCCACCCCAGCTCCGTGGTGCTGCCTTCCGGGCCCCAGCCGCCAGCGGCTGCTGTCAGGTCGTACACCGGGACATGCGTGCGGTACCGCGCTGCCACCGGAATTTCCGCCTGCATCTGCAACGATGACGCGATGATCTCGTCATGCTCCTGCTCCGACAACAGCCCGGGGTTCGATGATGGCTCTGTGGTGGAGTCAATCGCTGCGGTGCTGGTTAGCGGTACGATGGTCCAGCTGTCGCCCTGACGCTGAAATCGCACCTGAAAGGCCGTCCCCGGTAATCCGGCGTGCGGCCCAAACCATTGTCGCAACAGGTCCGGAAGCTGATTCGATTTCTGCCCCCGCGGTGCCGCCACGTTGCAGGCGATTTTTACCAGCTTAAATGTCCACTCCGTCCCATCCGGTAACTGCACCATCGTCGGACCGACCGGACGGTCCGGAGTCTTCACCTTGTCCGGCAGAAACAAGATCGGTTTGCCGTTCGCGTGCGACACCTTCGCCTCAAACGAAAACTCGCCCGAGGTCGATACGTCCAGCCGACGGCTGCTGGCATACTGTGCCAGTCGCCAGTCCACCAGTTCTCCGGTCAACGCTTCCAGTGTGGTCTGCAGGGCTTCCGCACAGGGCAGCGCGAAGCGAATCTGCTGATTCCGGCACTCGAACCACGTCTGTCCCGCCTGGGGGCTGAGCCAGCGATCGACGGGCCATTTGTTCCACCATGCTTCCCAGGCAATGTCGTCAACAGTGGCATGATCGAGGGCATGCCCTTCGCCCTGCAGATCTCGGCATAGAACGGCGTGCTGCTGCAAAAAGCGACGGCAGGCCCGGGCAAGGTCGGTCAGGTGCATGCCGGTGAAGAAGCAGCCAGCATCCAGAAGGACTCGCAGCACCACCATCTTGTACGACTTCGTCAGGCTGGTGGTTTCCAGCATCTTCAGCCATCCAGGGAACTCGGCCAGCACCGCCGCTTCTTCCGCCAGCCGGCGTGATCCAGCATTGTGTCTGACAACCTGCCAGCACAGTACCAGCTCTGCACACAACACCAGGCTGCGTTGAGCCAGGGAGGTACACACGCACTCTGCTTACGATCGTGGGTGCCGACCTTGACTGTGGTGATTTTGCCGGCGACGAGCGTGCTGTCCCCATGTGACACAAAACTGGCCGTTATGGTTGACACAAAGTCGAAACAAGCGCCAGTGGTATTCGTGGCGAAATAGCGTACACCGCGAACTCCCATTTAGTCACGATCTACAGATCAGGAGCAGCGATGGACGTCCTGCGCTTGAATCCACAACCCGACCAAACCGAACGACCAAAGAATGAGCCCGGGCCCGTTTGCGGTGCTCCCGAGATTGGGCGGTCGTTGACCGCAAAATCCCTACTGCGGGTGATCGTTGAATATGGCCGTTGGCCAAAAAGGCAACGGAATGAAACCTATTTCCTGGGGCGTCGCCCTCAGGCTACGATGAATATCGCCTTTGGCGAAAAGAT
>CAIYBH010000421.1 GCA_903924405.1 uncultured Planctomycetaceae bacterium
AAATCTCGGATGCTCGCCGAACTCTTGGGTGAAGAATAAAGCAATTGCAGCTTGGTAAATCAAGAAGCCATCAACCTCCCTTCAAACAGATCATAAGTCTATAGATCCATCATGGTTGAACCAATCATCCGCTGGTCGTTGCAGAACCGGTTTATCGTTATCCTGCTCTCTTTGCTGATTCTCGGCATGGGGTTTATCGCAGCCTCGACGATTCCTCTCGATGCGGTACCTGACCTTACGAACGTCCAAGTCCAAATCTTGACCAACTCTCCTTCGCTCGGCCCAGTCGAAGTCGAACAGTTTATTACTTTCCCAATCGAGAACGCCATGAGCGGCGTGCCGAAAGTCGACGAAGTTCGTTCCATCAGTCGCTTCGGACTCAGCGCCGTTACCGTCACTTTCGAAGACGGAACCGATATCTACTGGGCCCGAAACCAAGTCAACGAACGCCTTCAAAAAGCTCGTGAGAACATTCCACCAGGGATGGGAACACCGGAACTTGGCCCCATCGCCACTGGGATGAGTGAGATTTATCAGTTCGAAGTTCGAAGCGAACCTGGATCGAATCACACTCTCTCCGAATTGAGATCCATCCTCGATTGGCAAATCGCCTTTCAACTTCGCAGCGTCCCCGGTGTTGTCGAAGTCAACACATTCGGCGGCGAACTGAAAACGTATGAAATCCAAGTCGATCCGTCGAAACTACAAAATTACGGCATCGCCCTCTCGGACGTGTTTACTGCCCTGGATGAAAATAATGGAAACGCCGGAGGGGGATACATCGCGCATGGATCAGAACAACGCCTCGTCCGTGGTGAAGGACTGGTGACCTCCCTCGAAGACATCAAGAACATCCTACTGGAAAGCCGTGATGGGACCCCCATTCGACTCAAAGAAATCGGCGATGTGCAGTTCGCTCCCATGCTTCGACAAGGCGCAGTCACCCGGGACGGTGACCGTGAAGCAGTCATCGGAATGGTCATGATGATCATGGGTGGAAACTCTCGTCGAGTCGTTGAAGATGTAAAAGAGAAAATCCACGAGATACAGAAAACACTACCCGATGGCGTCACCATCGATACTTTCTACGACAGAACGGAACTCGTAGAGAAAACCATTCACACCGTCGCTGAAAACATCGGCCTAGGGGTCATCCTCGTGATCGTTATGCTCATCTTGCTCCTAGGTGACATCCGCGCCGGACTCATCGTCGCTACAGCGATCCCTCTTTCCGCTATGTGCGCGCTGATCGCTATGCAGTACGCCGGCGTCAGCGCGAATTTGATGAGCCTCGGCGCAGTGGACTTCGGAGTCATCGTCGATGGAGCGGTCGTTATGATCGAAAACTGCATGCGTCGCGCTATCCTGCACCATAAAAAACATCCCAAGAACAAAGTCCCATTAGCCACCTTCGAAGCAGCTGCCGTAGAAGTCGGTAAGCCGATTCTCTTCGCGGGACTGATCGTCATCATCGTCTTCATCCCTATCCTTAGCTTGCAAGGTATGGAAGGTAAGATGTTCCGCCCAATGGCTTTCACGTTCATGTCTGCCCTCACAGCAGCACTCATCCTCTCCGTGACCGTCATGCCCGTACTGGCATCTCTGTTCCTCGCCCGAACTATCCAACAAAAAGACACAATCCTCGTGCGATGGCTTAAAGGTATCTACACCCCATGCCTGCATTTCGCTATGCGTATGCCCTGGCTTATGTTCGCCTCCGCCGTCGGACTGTTCGTAGTCAGCTTGTTCATCGCCTCGCGCTTCGGTGTGGAATTCGTCCCGAAGCTCGACGAAGGAGATCTCGCTATCCAAGTCACCCGATTGCCAAGTGTCTCTCTGGAGACCTCGACCGAAATGACCAAAGCAGTCGAACGCTGTTTGCTGGAATTCCCTCAAGTGATCACCGTTGTCTCCAAAACCGGGAGACCAGAAATCGCTAATGATCCGATGGGTGTCTACCAAACAGACGTGATCGTCCGATTGAAACCACCAACTCAATGGCCTATTGCCATCAGCAAAATCAAGCTTATTGAAGATATGCAAGCAGCCCTCGAGGAAAAGGTTCCTGGAAACGCTTTCAGCTTCACGCAACCGATCGAACTGCGTGTTCAAGAACTCGTTGCCGGTGTGCGTTCCGATATCGGCTTGAGCCTCTACGGGGATGACCTCGATACGCTGAAAGTCAAAGGTGATGAACTTGTCCAAGCCCTCCAACGCGTCGACGGCTCCGCAGATGTGGCCGCTCAACAAATCGCCGGACTCTCCTACTGCCGAGTGATCATTCGACGCGATGCCCTCGCTCGCTATGGCGTTCACGCCCGAGATGTCCTCGATGCGGTTGAGACCATCGGCGGAAAAGTCGTCGGACAAGTCTTCGAAGGGCAACGACGATTCCCCATGCAAGTGCGACTCAATTCGGAATGGAGAACCGATGTAGAGAAACTTGCACAACTGAAAATCGAAGATGCAAACGGTCGACAAATCCCCCTCTCCCAACTCGCCGATATCCGCGTCGAAGATGGCCCAGTCGAAATCAGTCGTGATGACATCCGACGACGCTTGCTCGTTAGCTGCAACGTTCGAGGTCGTGACCTCGCCGGTTTCGTCGCCGAAGCCCAGAAAGTTGTTGATGCATCTGTCAAACTTCCACCCGGCTACCTTCTGCACTGGGGTGGTCAATTCGAAAACCTCAAAGAAGCCTCACAGCGACTTGCAATCGCTGTTCCGGTTGCACTCCTCCTGATTTTCTCTCTCCTTTACTTGACCTTCCAATCGGTTCGTCTCGCCATGCTGATCTACCTCAACGTTCCTATCGCCGCTACCGGAGGAATCTTGGCTCTTTGGCTGCGAGATATGCCATTCTCCATTTCAGCAGGCGTTGGATTCATCGCACTCTTCGGAATCGCCGTAATGAATGGCGTGGTACTTATCGAACATATCCGACACCTCCTTCACCAAGGGCTTACCCCGGAACAATCCGTCACCGAAGGAGCACTCGATCGGCTCCGACCCGTCTTCATGACCGCTGCTTGCGGCGCACTAGGCTTCGTTCCCATGGCCATCTCAAGCTCCTCCGGTGCAGAGGTTCAACGCCCCCTGGCAACGGTCGTTATCGGAGGACTGTTCACCTCAACCATCCTGACCCTCCTGGTACTTCCCGCTATCTACCGCTGGTTTGATCCCCCCACAGATCAACACACAGATCAACACACAGAATCCAATATTGAACCCAACTCGGAATCCAGTACGGACGCAACAACCGTTAATCCAAGCCCCCAACAGCACTAATAGATTATCCCCTCCCCTTCGTCCGGTATTTGAATGGCAAGAATTGCCTTGTTTCGGGTTTGTAGTAACGTGCTCATGCTCACTGAAAAGGTGCTCCTGCTCGTATTCGAAAGCCGACTGAAATGATCGCATTTTGGCCCAAGCATGAAATCTTCTTCTCCATGCAATGAAGCCATGCCTAGTACAAGCCATTTCAGGTATCTGAGCACGAGCACGAGCACGAGCACGAGAATGAGAATGAGAATGAGCACAAGAATGAGAACGGAGTTGACGCAACGAAAATTACGGACGGCATTGCCGCCACTCAATCCGCTGACACCAAACCTGCTAGCGTCCGTCCATGGCCCCCTTGACATGGAAAGCGAAGCAGGCGGAATCCACCGGGCTGCCGACGATCATTCCCGGCGAGCTGGGGTTCGCTGGGGTCTGACCGATGATCCTGCGTTGCGAGGATTCGTCATCGCCACTGCGTTGTGTTACGATCGAGAAATCTGAGCAGCAGGTGTCGTCGGGGTTGGCTTGACAAGGTTGACAGCGAAGACGTCATGACGAGGGTGGTCGTTGGCCGGTGCTTGTTTCCTTGCGGGCGCTTCGGGCTGGTATACTGCAGGACCGCGCGGGCTGCGAAGTGAAAACGGCTGGCCAGCCTGTTGCGGCTGACAGCCATGACGTGGAAATCAGGCATTCCCACAGCCTAAAACTGTGGGGCAATCGTGCCGGCGACAGGTCGGAAATTTTCAACTGACGGAAGAGAAACTTGTGACGCTGGCTGACTACATTGCTCTGGAGGGAGTGCGTGTCAACAACCTTCAGAATTTGAATCTGCGGGTTCCCCATGACGCATTGGTGGTTGTTTGCGGAGTCAGCGGGTCGGGCAAGAGCAGTCTGGCGTTCGACACGCTGTATGCGGAGGGGCAACGGCGGTATGTGGAAACATTTTCCGCAGCGGCCCGGCAGTTTCTGGATCGAGTTGAGCGGCCGGCAGTCGACAGAATTACGGGACTGCCTCCCGCGGTGGCGATTCACCAGCAGGCACGAACGGACGCGTCAGGAAGTACGGTGGGGACGCGGACCGAGATCCTGGATATCCTCAGGATCTTTTTTGCTCGATTTGGTACCCCATGGTGTCCGGCGTGTCGCAGGCCTGTGCGAGCGGACACGGCGGAAGCCGCGGCGACGGCTGCGATTCAGGGAATTGCCGGTAGCCGGATCCTGATTGGCCTGCCAGTTTCCCGGGCGACGCTGAGGGATCCAACGGTCCCCGAGACATGGCTGCGTCATGGCGTAACCCGGGTTTTGCTGGGTGGAGAGATCAGACGAATCGATGAAGTCAAGGAAATTCCCAAATCTGAAAATTCGATTCTTGTACTTGAGCGACTCCGTGTTGCCCAGGACCAGAAAGAGCGGATTCGCGAAGCAATTTCGGCGGTTTATGGGGTCTCGGATCAGTGTGTGATACTTTCAGAAAGTGTCCCACCGTGGTCGGAGCCGAACGAGGTACGGATTGATGGGCAGCAGTGGTATCGCGGAGTATTCTCGAAGCGACTGTTGTGTGCGGGATGTGGGTTTGAGTGTCCCGACGTGACGCCGGAGCAGTTGAGCTTTACGTCGCCGTTGGGAGCCTGTGTGGAATGTGGTGGAACGGGAGAGCAGCGGCACGAAGTGAAACGCCTGGGCGCAGGCCGGGGCAACGCGGGCCGGAGTCTGCAGAACGCGGGCCCGACGATGTGTTCAGCGTGTCATGGAACACGTCTAAATCCCTTCGCAAAGCTTGTGCGCTGGAATGAGCAGACACTGCCCGGAGCGTGTGATCTGGAGATGGTCGCGTTTTCGGAGTGGTTTCGGGGGGCGCATGCGGGACTGTCCGAATCGCTGCAGCAAAAGACACAGCCTGCGTTTCAGCAGGCAGTGCGTCGCATTTCGCTGATGCTGGACTGTGGACTTGGGTATCTCAGTCTGTCGCGTGGGCTGCGGACTCTGTCTGGTGGTGAAGCGCGTCGCACGGCGTTGACCAGTGCGCTGGGATCGGGTCTGACGGGAACGTTGTACGTGCTTGATGAACCAACCCAGGGGCTTCATCCGGAAGACACGCAGCGTGTTTTGTCGGTGATTCGCAGGCTTCAGCAGGCGGGAAACAGTGTGGTGGTTGTGGAGCATGATCCGGCCGTGATGCTGGCGGCGGACCAGGTGCTGGAGATCGGTCCCGGAGCTGGCGACGACGGTGGTCGAATTGTCTTTCAGGGGACACCGGCGCAATTGCTGCAGCAGAGCACGCTGACCGCCGTATCGCTTCAGGAATATCTGAGTAATACAGACCACAGCAAAGGCAAGTGGGGGCGGGAAACCGACGGCAGCCTGCCGGCCGCTGCACTGGCCAGTCCATCGACGGGGGCACGGAGACTTCGTGAGCACCGGCAGCCGGAACGCTGGCTGCGGCTGGAGGGAATTGACTGCCATAACATCTCGAATCTGAATCTCGATTTGCCCCTCGGAGTGTTCTGTGTCGTGACGGGCGTGAGCGGCAGCGGGAAGAGTTCGCTGATTGCGGATGCGTTGTACCCGGAGTTGGCCGGACGTTTGCAGCCTGCGGAAGCCCGGCCGGCGGCTGAAGGAAAGATTCGTTCAATCACAGGGCAGGAACATCTGGAGCAGGTGCTGCTGATGGACCAGCAGCCCATTCGCAGAACAGCCAGAAGCATCCCTGCGACGTGGTTGGGAGTCTTTGACGAGATCCGGATTTTGCTTGCAGAGACTCATGAAGCCAAAAAACGCAATTATTCGCGGGCGATGTTCAGTTTTAACGCAAAGCAGGGTGGCCGTTGTCCGGTTTGTGAGGGGCGTGGTCTGGTGACAGTCGCCATGCAGTTCCTTGCGGACATCGAGACGGTGTGTGAGGAATGCGAGGGCAAACGTTTTCGGCCGGAAGTGATTGATGTTCGTTTCCGGGATCGCAGCATTCATGACATTCTGAACATGACATCTGAGCAGGCGTTTCGATTCTTCAACGGACATTATCGAATTCAGACTCGACTGAACGCGATGCGACAGGCCGGGCTGGGGTATCTGCGTCTGGGCCAGTCGCTCAGCACGCTGTCCGGAGGCGAAGTGCAGCGTCTGCGCATCGCGGCGATGCTGGCTGGCGTACCGATTGAGGAAACGGACACACCGGCCGGGAACCGGAAACCTGCGAAGCTGACGCAATCCGGTCGTACGCTGTTTTTGTTTGACGAACCATCCAGCGGGCTGCATCCGCACGACGTGGACGGTTTGATTCGATGCCTGGATTTTCTGCTTCAGACGGGGCATTCGGTGGTAGTGATCGACCATGACGCCAGCCTGATCCGGCATGCGGACTGGGTCGTGGAGATGGGGCCAGGGCCTGGTTCTCTGGGCGGGAAAGTCGTCCATTCCGCAGCCCGCGATCAAGTGGAACACGCAGGAGGTTGACGGGACGTCGGAGGTTCGTGCGATTCCTCGTGCGATTCCTCGTGCGATTCCTCGTGCGATTCCTCGTGCGATTCCTCGTGCGATTCCTCGTGCGATT
>CAIYBH010000422.1 GCA_903924405.1 uncultured Planctomycetaceae bacterium
GCCAAATGACGCGACACAGGGGGATGACGCGACAATGGACTCGACACGGGGGGACACAGCATTGGCGAGGTTGTGCGTTGCGTTGCGACAATTGCAGGTGCTTTGCGAATTGCATTGCGTTTGCTGGCCTGTTGCCGTCTGGAAACATCTCCACAACAGCCGCAGGACGGCACCGTTCGGAATTTTGAGCCGCACCTGCAAAGTGCTGTGTCCCCCGAGGCATTGAGCCGCACCTGCAAAGTGCTGTGTCCCCCGAGGCACATTGCGGGGGTCTTTCTCCGCTTCCTCACGGGCGCGGCTCTTGATGTTTGCCGTTGCCCGGAGAGTACTGTTTACGGGCGGAACGACCTGAGGCAGTCGGTGCTGAAAAGCCGCAAAGGGACTTACCGAGCAGCTCGCGCCGTACCGCTTCAAATCGCCACCGACAGCGGGTGGCTTTGGGCGTCCGCCCTTCCGCTTTGATTTTTACGCTCTCTGCAGGCGCGCCTGCGTCAGCGCATTGGCCACAGCAGGGACACTGCACCGTTGTGTCCGACGCACAAGTCACGCTTCGGCGAATTTCGTTGGCTCGAGCACCCTGAAATAACTGGCTCATTTTCAGCCAGACAACCCACGTCAGCATAGGAACTCCAGCCGCACGATTGGTACATTGGAAACAACGTCCGCTCGGCTGTCCTGCTGGTTCCCAATGTGTCAATCGCTTTCGACGTGATCTGACCAACTCGTCCCGATCCTCACAGCAAGGCAGTTCCAGTGGGACGCAGTGGATCTCACGGAACCAGCCAACAATTGAGGGTGGGTTTTCCAGTGACGATCCTGTGCTTGTTCTCAACGAGGCCATGACGGGGTCTCGCGTGTTTGTGATTTGTCTGCTTCCCTGCGAAGGCTGCCTGTGGAAAGGTCCATTCCTGTGAAAACGAGTGTGGCGTGTCTGTTGCTGTGCGGTGTCCTGCAGCCTCGGTTGGATCTGCTGGCGGATGAACCCGCGATCCCTGAGGGAATGAAGCTAGTCTACCAGCATGACTTTCAGGATCAGCAGACCGGTCGTTATCAGCCGACGGATCCGACGGCGTGGCAACTGCAGAGCGAGGAGAACAACCATTTTCTGGCGTTGACGAAAAAGAACAGCAACTTTTCACCGCCGTTTCGATCGCCTCTGAATCGCACCTTGATCAAGGACCTGGACGTCTCGTCGTTCGTCATGGACATTCGCTTTCAGTCCACAATCGCGGATTATCCGCATCGATCGTTGTGCCTGTTTTTTGGGTATCAGGATGACGCGCATCTGTACTATGTGCATTTTGGAAAGAAGACCGACGATCATGCCAATCAGGTATTCATCGTCAACAGTGCGGCCCGAAAAAAGATCTCCGCCAAAACCACCGCGGGGACTCCGTGGACCGACAACTGGCACAGGGCGCGAATTATCCGCAAGGTCGAATCCGGCGAAATCACCGTCTTCTTCGATGATTTGAAAACGCCCGTGATGACCGCTGTGGACAAGACCTTTGTCCGGGGACGTGTGGGCTTCGGTTCGTTCGACGACATCGGAAATTTTGACAATGTGCGTATTTATGTTCCAGAAACGCCGTGAGCACTCGCCCCCGTCAGTGACTGCCATTCAGCAGGCCATCACGGCCCTTGCCGACTGCGGCGGATCCTCCGGGGAATTCTCTGAATTCAACCTGCGCGGCCCCTGCGGCGGTTTACTTTTCCGGGCAAAAACGGGAGAGTTCAACAGGAGAATTCCTGACAAGCGAATGGAATCGTGATCGTCCGCACGGAATTGCAGGATTTACCGATCAACCGCTGCCGTCTTTGGTGCAAATGGTTTCATGTCGATCCTTAGCCCGGCAAGTCTGGTAATTGGAGATCGCAGCTGGATTCTTCCGGCTGTCGCGGTCGCTATTGGTGGACTGGCGTGGATTCTCTGGCAAAATCGCCAGCGCCTGTCGGCCGGTTCGTGGGGCCCGTTTCTGCGTTCCATAGCCTGGCTGCTTCTGGCATGTTGTCTGCTCAATCCGCTCTGGAGTGGCCAGCGGCCGCGTTCCGGCGCCAATGTTCTTGCGGTGGTTGCGGATCTCAGTCGCAGTCATCTGGTTAGCCCGTCGGCCGGTTTGCCTTCCCGTGCCGATGACTATCAACGGGTACTAAAAGAAGGCGAAGCGACGGCGCCCGTCGGCTGGCTCAACCGCCTGGGGCAGGACTTTGAGCTCAGACGCTATACCGTGGCCGACCGACTGCTGCAGGTGGACCGTCTGGATTCGGTCACGTTTGACGGAACAGCATCCAGCCTCAACACGGCGCTCAAAAACCTGCAGCAGCGTTATGAAGGTCAGCCACTTGCCGGAGTCATTCTGTTGACGGACGGCAATGCCACGGATGCGGCGATTGAGCCCCAGTTACTGAAAACGCTGCCCCCAGTGTATCCTGTGATCCCGTCCCCGGAAACGTCGCTGCCGGATAGCGGAGTGGGCACATGGACGATCACTCAGACGGCTTTTGATGATGCTCCAGTAACAATTCAGGTCATGCCTCATGTGACGGGGTTCGCCAAAGGCCAGGTAGCCGTAACGCTCTGTGATGCGACGGGACTGCCGCTGGAGCGTCTGACAAAAGAGACGGCCGACACCGTTCCGCTGAAGTTTCGCCATCGACCAACTCAGGGAGGGACCGTCTTTTATCAGTTGAAGGTGGGCTTGATTGACAGCAATGGCAGCGAGGTGTCTGAGGAAGCCACCATGGTGAATAACGCGCAGTTGATTGCTGTGGAACGCGGAACAACACCGCGCAGGATCCTTTACGTTTCCGGTCGCCCAAACTGGGATTTCAAATTTCTTCGCAGAGCTGTGGAGTCAGATCCTCTGCTGGAAATGGTGGCGCTGATCCGCATTGCCCGCAAGGAAGCAAAATTCGATTTTCGGGGTCGCGACGGCGAATCGTCCAACTCGCTGTTTCGTGGATTTGACAAAGCGGATCCGGAAACGGTGGAAGAGTACGACGAACCTGTGCTGGTACGTCTGAATACCAAAAGTGATGACGAGTTGCGGGGTGGATTTCCACAGAAGGCTGAAGAACTGTTTCGGTACGATGGGCTTGTTATCGACGATCTGGAATCCGACTTTTTCACGGCTGACCAGATGGCTCTGATCTATGATTTCGTCTCACGTCGTGGTGGCGGACTGCTGATGATGGGTGGTCAGGAATCGTTTTCACAAGGCGATTTTGCACGGACGCCCGTGGGAGAACTGCTGCCGATTGACGTGGGTCGGCGTACGGAATTTCCCAAAGCCGGCGTTCGACTGCGACTGACACGGGACGGCTGGCTGCAGCCATGGATCCGTCTGCGACCGGATGAGATTGAAGAAGAAAAACGCCTTGGTGACATGCCACAATTTCTGACGATCAATCCTGCCGGCTATGTTCGACCGGGAGCGGTGGTGATGGCCGAGGTCGAAGATGCTGAAGGTGTCCAATGGCCCGCTCTGATTGTGCAGCGATTCGGCAAGGGAAGAACTGGCGCAGTCTGCATCGGAGATCTGTGGCGCTGGCGATTAAGTGATGGCCTGAAACAGCTCAGAGAAACCGTACCCGGAACGCCCCTTCAGCCACAGGTTGCCACGCCGGAAAAACCGGCGGATGATCTGAGTGACCATGCCCGGGCCTGTCGGCAGATGATGCGCTGGCTGGTGGCTGATGTCCCGCGTCGCCTTGATGTCGGAGTGGTCGACGATGCGGAATTGGGAGCCGGAGCCATGAAGCTGAAGGCCATTGTTCGCGGTACCGACTTTGAAGTGTCTGAAAATGCCGACGTGAAATTCACCGTCACGGCCCCTGATGGACAGGTCTTTGAGCTCAGTGGTACTCCGTCTGATGCTGAAGCGGGTACCTTTGAAACCTCGCTGATGGCGTCACAGGAAGGTGGCTGGCAGATGTCAGTCACCGCCAGCATGTCAGACGAAGCGAATCAGCCCCCTTTGAGTGCTGTGGCTGGCTGGGCCAGTCAGCCCAATCAAAAAGAAATGCAGTCAGTGCAGATCAATCGCACCTTCCTGAATGATCTGGCCGAGCAGACTGGCGGGAAGGTGACCGAGCTGCAGGATCTTGACGATCTGGTCTCCAGTCTTCCGCAATCGCGGGCCCCACTGACAGAATTCTGGTCATGGCCGATCTGGCATTCCTGGTGGGTCTTTCTTACTGTGGTCAGCTGCCTTACGGCGGACTGGACGATGCGACGCCGGCGAGGTTTGCCATGAGACGTTTTTCCATTCCGGCGAGTGTGGCAGCGGCTTGTTGTCTTGTGTTCGGTGGAAGCCGTTTGACGCACTCCCAGGAAGTTACTGAGCCCGATGATCGCTCACATTTGCTGCTGATCGTGGGGGCTGCAGGCACAGACGAGTACGGGCGGCAGTTTCGCACATGGGCGGACCGCTGGCAGCAGGCGGCAGAAAAGTCCGACGTGAAATGCACGGTGCTTGGTCTGTCTCCTGAGGCTCCGTCAGGGGTGACTGGGACAGGACAGACCAGCGATCTGAGCCGTCTTCAGGAGGCTCTGCGGGCAGAATCCAGCATAGAGTCCCGCGAACCGCTCTGGATTGTGTTTCTGGGGCATGGCACTTTTGATCAGAAGTCTGCGAAGCTGAATCTTCAGGGCCCGGATCTCAGTGCAGAGCAACTGGCGGAGTCGTGTCGAGACATCCGGCGGCCGCTGGCCGTGATTCTGTGTGCCTCCTCTTCATCCCCGTTTCTCAATGCTCTGTCGGGGCCGGATCGAGTGATTGTGACAGCCACAAAAGATGGCAATGAGGTGCAATACAGTCGGTTTGGCGATGCGTTCTCGACCGCGATTGGCAGCCTGGAAGCGGATGTCGACCGCGATAGTCAGACGTCGCTTCTGGAGGCCTGGCTCTACGCTTCCCGACGTACTGCGGAGTTCTACAAATCAGAAGGTCGCCTGGCGACAGAACATGCGTTGCTGGAAGACAACGGTGATGCCAAGGGTATCCGGGCAGAATTGTTCGATGGATTAAAGCCCGCCGCGTCGCTGAAATCGGAGGATCCGGTGGACGGTCCGAAGGCTGCAAAATTCTGGTTTGTCAAAAGCGATGCAGAACGCCGCTTGACGGCCGATCAGCAGGTTGCCCGGGATGCCCTGGAAGCCCGCCTGGAAAGTCTGAAGCAGCGAAAAACGACGATGGATGAGGCGGAGTACCTGCAGCAGCTTGAAGAGTTACTCAGGCCGCTGGCCGACATCTATGAAGCCGCCGAACAGCAGACCCCCTGACACGGGCTGCGCAGACACGAGCACGGCTGACATGGATGTGCTGGCAATGCCGCGCACTGTATCGCCTTTCGCTCTGCGAAAGTGAGCGATGTCGGGCCTGCGGGCCACAATTCGCCGTGGGACTGAACGTAAAAAAGGGGACGCGGACAATTCGATGAATGTCCGCGTCCATTGTGTTTGGTGTGTCAGAGCGCCGCCCGACAGAACGCAGTCTTATAAACAACGGTCTGCGGTTGTGTGCGATTTTTGATCAGGCTGAGGCGGCTTCCGGGGCACTGAGGCATTTGTCGATCTGCCGAACGGCCTGACGCAGACGTTTGCTGTTTTCGACAATTGCCAGACGCAGATAGCCTTCCCCTTCCGGCCCGAATCCCCGGCCCGGGCTGACGGCCACGCCGCCCTCGTTGAGCAGTTTCATGGCGAACTCGATGGACCCCATCTTGCGCCATGGTTCCGGAATTTCTGTCCAGACAAACATTCCGGCCTTGGGAACCACAGGATTCCAGCCAATGCGACGCAGACCGTCGCACAGGGCATCGCGACGAATCTGATACTCCGCCGCCATATCATCAATTGCCTGATCGCAGTGACGCATTGCGACAATCGCAGCAATCTGGATGGGCTGAAAAATTCCGTAGTCGTAGTAGCCCTTGATTGTGGCCAGGGCCCGCACCATTTCCCGATTGCCACAGCAGAATCCGATTCGCCATCCGGCCATGCTGTAGCTTTTGCTCATGGATGTCAGTTCCACACCAACATCGAGGGCACCGGGGGTGGAAAGAAAACTGGGAGCCTTGTAGCCATCAAAGCAGACATCCGCATAGGCGAAGTCGCTGATGACCAGGAAGTGATGTTTCTTGGCCAGCTTGACCAGCTCGACGAAGAAATCCTGTTCAATCACTGTGGAGGACGGGTTATGCGGAAAATTGACCACGACCACCTTGGGCTTTGGCACCAGATGCTCGCAGGTGTAGGCCACATTCCGGAGGAACTTTTCCGGATCCCGCACGTCGAGGGC
>CAIYBH010000423.1 GCA_903924405.1 uncultured Planctomycetaceae bacterium
GACTTGCCCCTGTTTTCTCGCCGAAATCAACGGCATGGGACGCGACAGGTGGCACACTTTCTTGACGGGAATCCGGCGACGCCCCAGCGGGGAATCCCCCAGGGCCTCAATTCAGGCTCACGTCCCAGCTCGCAAATCCAGCACCGCAGTATTCCAGATTCCAGAATAAAGCCACAAACCCGATGACACGGCGAAAACGTCCACCCGAAGGCCGAACTTTTGCCGTAGCCACGTTTCGAGACCCCGGGTCATGGCTCACGGGCTTTCTCAGCTATCTCGATGCCGAATGCGGCATGGCCAAAAATACAGTCGATGCCTACCACAGGGATCTGGATCGCTTCTTCACATGGAACCGGAACAACGCCAAAGCCGGTGTCCACGATGTGGGCGTGCCCGTCATCACGTCATTCCTCGAATACCTGCAGTCCCTCAATCTGGCTGCCAGCAGCATCGGGCGAAATCTGGTGGCGATCCGCATGTTCTTCCGCTTCCTGATGCTGGAAGGAATTGTCGCAGAAAGCACGGTCGAACTTGTCAGCTCACCCAAACTTTGGGAACGTCTCCCCAAAGTCCTCAGCCCGGAAATGGTCGACAACCTGCTGGTGGCCCCGCTCAATTCCGTGGACCGATATGCCCAGCGTGACCGGGCGCTGCTGGCTGTTATGTACGCCACCGGCTGCCGCGTCTCTGAAGTGGTCGATATGAAGCTGGCCGATGTGGCGTTGGACGAACGCTACTGCCGCTGCACCGGCAAGGGGAACAAACAGCGCATGGTGTCGCTCAACCCCGTCGCGGTCGATGCAGTACGCAAGTACCTTGAAATAGAACGCCCGGCACTCGTGACGGTCTCCGGGCAGGATCAGGGCTGGCTGTTCCTATCCCGCAGCGGCCGCCGAATCAACCGCGAATCCGTCTGGGCCCTGATCCAGCGGTATGCTCAACGCGTCGGTTGCGGTGACGTCAGCCCGCACACGCTACGACACAGCTTTGCGACCCACCTGCTGGCTGGCGGTGCGGATATTCGAGCACTTCAGGAAATGCTGGGACACTCCAGCATCCGCACCACTCAGGTCTATACGCATGTCGAACACAGCCGCCTGAAGGCCGTGCACCGCCAATGCCATCCACGCGGCTGAAAAATGCGGCAAAGGTCTTAGTCAGAATCGTCCGCCGAGTCAAAATCTTCGGTCGATGGCGTCTCTCCCGCGTCAGATCCCCCCTGCAACTCTGACCAGCGTCGCCATGCATAACTCCATTCCATCCACATCCGCATGACAGACCACAGCAGACGCATGCGTTCCAGCTGATCCGCTGGCAATCGCGTTTGCATGGCCTGCGCTTCCCGCGCGGCCATGTCCAGCCCCCAACGTCGCGCCAACAAACGGCACAAGGTGTCAGCATTCAGACGCAGTTCCGGATCATCTTCTTCAAAGTCTTCAAATGCCGCGGCTTCCGCTTCGTCGGGGATCAGTCCACGACGATACGCATCCACGAAACACCCAAACAGTCGTTCACGCCAGGGATCAACTTCCAGCGGACGAGTAGCTGCTTGTGCCTCTGCAATGACGGTTTCGATTTCCCCAATGATTTGCCGCGCCGCTCTTAACAACGCAACGTTTTCCTGCTCCGGATCCTGAAACGACATAGTCCTGGATTCTTCCACAAAATGAAATTGTTTCCGTGCTCGATGGGACAGCCACACATTGCACGCAACGCGCGGCAATCGTCCCGAACCACTCGCAGATTACTTTGACGTTGCCGGCATATAGCGGATCGGGTCCCGATAGCCTGCCTCGTAAAATCCCTTCAGACGCAACTGACAGGAATCACATTCGCCGCACGACGCCCCGTCAGGACCGGGATCATAGCAGCTGTGAGTCAATCCATAGTCGACGCCAAGGCTGATTCCCCGCTGAATAATTTCTGCCTTGGTCCA
>CAIYBH010000424.1 GCA_903924405.1 uncultured Planctomycetaceae bacterium
AGGGGGATCCCGGAAAAATACACATCCGCCCTCTCAATGCCTCCGGCAGCCGCGCAGAAGTCGTCGTCGACTGGCACGACCGCTTCGACATTCCGTGGCTCAAAGGCATGTCCTCCAGTCGTGTCGACATCGGAGTCTTCGCCAGTTCCCCGGAAAGCACGTCGCTTCCCGGAATGCTGTGTTCGCTGTTCATCGCTTCTGAAAAACGTGAGTACCACGACGGTCGACTGATCAGCGTCGACTATGCTTCCGAGGATTACAGGAATCGCTACACTGATCCTTTGATCGCACCAATCAGAAACTGGAAAGATGTCTACACGTGGAGCGACGCCGGGGAACTTGCTGGCTGGATCCGTTATCCGCTGGGGCAAGCCCCGGTCCAGTTCGATTCGGCAGGACGAATGCAGGTGACTGATCAAAACAGTCAGTCACGCTTTGTGCCCGTGCAGTATTATCCCGAGACCAATACCAGCGGAGTTCCCGAACTCAGGTTTGCCCCATCCTCGGGAACCCGGTGACTTTTTCAGGAACTGGCCCCAATGCCGGAAGCCAATCACTTTCAGCACCAATCCTACCCCCCTGTTCCATCCGGCCCTGTCCTCTTCCAGACGCTTGATTCCCGTACGCACGCACCTGCCTTTCCGGAACTCCACGCCACTCTCAAAGTGGGACGCGTCATTCTCGTTCATGGCACGTTCATGGGGGAAGATCCTTTTGGCATCGTCAGGACACTGCAGTCCTTCGCTGACGATCTGCCGGCGTTCGCAAAACTTCTTCGCGGAATTGCCGATTCCCTTGCCAAACGTACCCGCCCGATGATCACTAGTCTCGCTCGGGATCTGGGGAACTACACATCAGGATTTCGAGATCGCTTCCAGACACTCGTAGGTGATGATCCGCGCATCGAACTCCTTGATCCCACGTGGTCCAGCGAAAACCACCACTTTGCCCGCGCAGATCTCGCTGTCCGCCTGCTGGATCAAATGCTCAGACGTCCGCTGATGGGGGGACAGAAAACACTGCTCTGGGGACATTCCCACGCAGGAAATGGATTTGCCCTGCTGTCGAATCTCCTCGCCAATGATCGCGATTCCGTTCGCCAGTTCTTTCAGGCAGCAGGGGCACCTCAGGCCGAGCACTGGGTTCGTGTTCAGCAGGCCCTCGCCAACGCCGCCACTCCCCACCCACTGGCCAATTCACTGCTTGTCGCCACGTTCGGAACACCCGTTCGCTATGGGTGGGACACAACAGGCCTCGCAGGATTAGTGCATCTGAATTTTCACCGAGTCTACGACTCGGAACGCCCCGAACGTGCCCGACCACTGTTTCCGCCCTACGCACTGCCTGAAGTGCTCGCAGCAGATTGGGGTGACTGGGTGCAGACCTTCGCTATCGCCGGAACAGATGTTCCTTCACTCCCGGAAGCCACCGCGATTCATTCTCTGGGCGCCCTGTTGGAATCCGGACTGGCAGCACCAGCACATGACTGGGACACTCGACTTATCGCTTCTGCTCGCGTTCGAGATGCCTGTGCACGCTGGAAACAAGGTACCCGCTGCCATGCCGATGGTGTGAATCTGCTGGTCGACTATCATGAGTCCGGTGTACGAACCTTTCCCGGGATTCCAATTGAACTGTCCGCCATGGGGCACGGGGTCGCAACATCCATCCACTGGTTACCGGCACACCTGCAGGCCGTCGTCCACGCATTTCTGAACCACTGACAAGCGGTGGGCGAACCGCAACGCTCCGTATTCCCGTCACGCCCCCCCGGCGCTCAATTTCCTGTTGCTGGACGACTCCGCTGACTGACAGGCATTTCCTAACGACTGGTCAACGCCGCCGGTCCCGCGACCGGGACCGTGGATGCCGGAGCGGTTTCTGGTTCAAATGACAGCAGGCGCCGTGATTCCTTCAACAGGAATTCTGTGTTCATGAAGGGCTCGTAACTGATGTCCTGCCAGCGAACGCGGCCTTTCTGATCGATCAGAAATGTTCCATGCAATGCCGCCTTCTCAAAGTCATCGTAGCAGCGATACTGGCGAAAAATTGCCATATCGGGATCGGCAACCAGAGGAAACGGAAAGCCCCCCTCCAGGTTTTCATAGGCTCGTCGGAGGTTGATCTGTTTGTCGGTGCTGACTGCGACAACTTCTAACCCGGCATCGCGAAATCCCTGATAGTCTTTGGCAATGGCTTTCAGCTGCTCCGCACAGTGCAGACAGCCATATCCCAGATAAAAGACCACAATCACCGGACGGCCCGCATAATCCGCCAGAGACCGGGGTTTCTCCTCAACATCAGGCAGTGTCCATGGAGTGGCCATGGTTGGAGCCCAGCGAAAAGGCCCAAGTGCGTCCAGTTCCGGTCGAATGCCGATATCAGCGGCCGCCGTCTCAGCCAGTCGCCAGTCAGTCGGGTATCCAAATTCTGCTGCGATGGATCCAAGGCGAGCCATCGGGGCCGTACCGAGGTCAATTGTCGACGAAAGTTTCCGCAGACGCTCAAAACTGGCACGAGCCTCATCTTTTTTTCCCGCGGCAAACAGAATCTCCGTCTGTACGGCAAGGGACAGGACTTCACCATTTTTCGAATTGACTCGGTCGGTAATCTTCTTCACTGCATCTTCGACTTTGCCAGCCTTCAACAGCACAAGCGCCAGTTGCTCAACGGTGATCTCTGCTTTGGTCAGCAAATCAACCGCCTGCTCCATGTCGCCCGCCGCCAACGCCGTTCGACCATCAATATCCTGCAGGGCTTTTTCCAGACGCCGCAGCGGCTGATTGAACTTCTGCTCGGCTTCCTTCCGGGCCTTATCCACAGCCTGGTCATCCGCTTTCGCCTCTTTCGCTTTCGTCTCCGCTTCGGCTACGGCCGCTTTCTGCTTTTCCAGTTCAGCATCTCTTGCCTTCTGCAACTGCTCTCGCACTGCAGCAGCCTCGGCGGTGTGGCCAAGGGTCGCATGGGCCGCACCAACGGCACGCAGGATCTTCTGGTCCTCTTCGACATTTCCACTATCCAGCATGGAAGGATCCTGCTGTAACGCCGCCATACGATCCCACCGCTCGAAGGCTTCCAGCACATCGATCAATCGATCACGACCGTAGCGAAAACTGCCAATGCGGTTAATGTCGTTGTACTTCGGGTGACGCGGCAGACTCAGCATATTGCGGGCGAGTGCTTCGGCATCCTCAGCACGGCCAATTCCAATCATATTGCGAATACACCACTCGTTGTTGTGCGCAAAATTGTGAATCTGGTCTGGCAATATGTGGTCCCGCATCATGTGCGCATGGTCCACGCGAGCCGATGCTTCCTGCTGCCAGACGGCATCGTGGTATCGATGCAGTCGCGAATAGATGTGACCTGGCATGTGCCACATATGAGCAATCCCGGGGGCGCCCAAACCACAGCGAGCGGCTGACTCAAGGGCCTTCTCGGGCTTTTTGCCATCCCAGAGATGAATGCGATAGTGATGCGCAGGATGCAACGGCTCGACCTGCAACACCTCTTCTATCAAAGCATCCACGGCCAGATTGGAAGACATCTCAAGGCCGTCACGCTTGCCAGACCATAAAAACTCACAAAGAAATGCCTTTGTTTCAATGTCTTCCGGAAACTCCAGCAGGATATCTTCCAGATCAGCCACATAACGGTCACACCGTGACTTACGCTCGGTGTCCTTCTCCGTTTTCGCGTTGAGAAATCGCTCCATCGCTTCAATCAACAGCTTTTCCCGCCGACTGGCCTTTTCACGACGCTTCATCGCCTCGGCAATAAAGCCCTTCGCACGATTTGCATTCCCGCGATTAGACATCGCCATGCCCCAGTAAGCCATGGCACATTCCGGGTCCAGCATGGCTGCCTGACGAAATGACCGCTCCGATTCGAAGTACCAGAACCCGTGAAGCTGGGCCACTCCCTGAGCACAGAAACGCCCCGCCTCTTCACTGGTTGAAGTCACCGGAAAACGTACGGTACCGACTCCCTCCATCACATAGGCCGACTGACGCGGTCCTTCGTTAAAAATCTCCCCATGCACCGAGTGCCCTTCCTTCAGAGGCGCAGCCGCCACCTCCGGCTTGGTTTCACCCGGTGCTGGTGCTGGCTCCTGTCCTCGAACCGGCGTCGTCAAACTCAGCAGGAGCAGTATTCCGGGGCCCCACGTTGGCATCAGTTTCCCTGCAGCGTTGCGGAGAGTTGTTATACACTTCGTCATAAGGCACCGACTGGCCACTGAAAATGTGAAGGCAATCCGCAGGCAGGAATCTCAGGCAGGACTCCATTGTGCCGCGTGCTGCGACCATTCGCAAGCCGTTGGACGAAAACCAGAGCCTCCCGCCGGGATTTTGCTTTTCTGATACTCGCTTTGCCCCTCACAACCCGTACGCCTCCGGCTCCCCCACCTTGATTCCGCTCACCCACTTGGAGTTGTTGATGTGGACCAATCGCTGGAAAACAACGAAAACTGAGCGCAATTCGCATCAATTTGCCCGTTTTCTTCGCGATTTTCCGTCAAGTCGCTGGACAATGGATCGAAGCGACTTCGCAATATTCGCTCGTTGTTTCAAGGATCCAGTGAACGCTGGCTCGCAATTCCCTTGTCTCGTCATCAGCGGTCACTCAGATTCGCTTTCCAACGGCCCCCGCATGTCTGATTCCAGCGACAGTTTTTCCAACGCCAATCGTTCACCCGAGCAACACGCGCTGACCGAAGACGGAGTCCTGAAGCTCTACAGTGCCGGTCCCGTCACCGTGCTTGGATTCGGCGGACACGATGTTCCGTCCGAATTCAATGTGGCCCACTATCGAGCCGCAATCAATGAAATCCTGCTGGCACACCAGTCCCGAATCGTCGCCTTCGACCTGACCGGCGTACACCTGCTTCCCAGCGGAATGCTCGGCCTGCTCGTTTCTATCAGCCGCATGGGACCAGCCCCACCACGCGTTCAGGTCTGCAATGCTGCCCCCGATATCCGCGAAGTCCTCACCCTCACTCGCATCAATACGCTGATTGAGGTCTGCGAATGATTCAAACGCGGCAACTCTCGTCTCTGTGTTCACCCATTGCTGCAATCGCGCAGCATGCGGATCAATATCCAATGAGCCTTACCCGACATCACGGTACTGCAACGCGATTTGCAATCTGATCCAGCGTGACCAGCTCGGCCGCCGCCTCCGCTCTCTCAACCAGATCACAGATCATGTCAATCGCCCGAAACTCCGGATCCATGACGCCAAGGCAGGAGGGATGTGCCAGAAAATCGAAGACCGCTCCGTTCGCGATCGTCCATTCCATCACCCGGCGAATGGCTTCAAGAAACCAGTCCAGTTCCCATTGCCCGTTCCTGAAGGCACCAATGTCGCTGACCGGACTCATCGGAATTTCAATCAGTCCGCTCGGGTAACGAAAAGGCTGCGCTGTCCCCGCCGCCTGCACCAGATTCTGAAAAACGGCTTCCGTAGGTTGCTGCTTTGGTTCTGTCATCGCATGCGACGGATAAAGACTGCTCACCCACGGAAAACCAAGCGTCAACAGCAACTGCTGCAGATCTTCACGCCCTCTTAAACCGTTGCTGAATCCACCAGGCGTCCGAAATCCGGAATTAGTGACGTTCACTCTCTGCTGCAGCGCAAGGGTTGTCAGGCGAATGTTCTCTTCCAGGACCTGCTCAACCGTCTGCCCCTCGATCAGCCACGGGGCCCGCTGAAAACGATACTGCAGCTCTGTCAGCTGACCCGCCAGCAGGTTGACGTGGTCATAGGTGTGATTGCCGATCGGATGCCCCTGCTCCGCGATTTTCTGCAGCCACGAAACGTCCGCCTGCTCCAGAACCCGCCCAACACAGAAAAAGTGCACTCGGCCGCCACGGGCATGCACCCTTCGAGCAACCTCTGTGGAGTAGTCGCGTGAAGCCGCGTCAAGGTTACCCTTCTCATAGTCCCAGTGCGTGTCCGACCTGCGCGGAAAGTTGCGACTCATTTCCAGGTCGAGCGTAATGGCAATCGAGGCCCTCGGACGGGGCGATTCGGCGACTCCGCTCGCTCCACGCGCTGCGCCGTCAACCGCCCACGCGTGCGGTGCCGCGTAGGCCCCGCTCCCCGCCGTAAGAGCCGACAAGGAACCGAACGCCAGCGATTGCAGCCAGCGCCGCCGTGAAGACGTTGCATGCAGACCGTTCATGGCTGTCCCCCTTCCAGCAGTTTCACCCATGAGACCTGAGTGATCAGCTGATTCAGCGCAGCAAAGGAAATCGCCGCATTGACGGCAAAACGCGGTGAAGAATTCGAAGGAAACGTGGCCAGCGAGGCATCCGCCACCAGAAACACATTGAAGTCACGAGACAGATTCTCGTACCCGGCAGTGGTCCGACAGTAACACATGTCCGTCGCATAACCTGTCAGCAACACGTGACGAACACCACTGCTTTTCAGGAAGTCCCGCAATGGCGGATATCCCTCCTCATCGAAGATCACTACGTCCTGTGGATCAACACTGACCGAACGACTCACCGGAATCGGCAACCTCCAGAACCCGGCTCCGTTGTAGGTTTCTCCAGCATCCAGACCGGGGAACTGCCTGAAGTAGTCGATCACGGGAGTCGACTTGCCCAGTTGCAGACGTTCTGGCAGCGGTTGGCCCGAGTATTCATGGGCAGCCAGCACCCGATGTAACTCCTGCTCTCCGATTCTCCGCTCGTCCGCAGTCGGTGTCCTCGAAAATGAACGGTAGACCTGCGTCCGAATCGAATCGGCAGGCCCGGGCAGGCTGTACATCACGTGGGCGACATGCCTGCGAAGTCGTTTCAAAAACGGATCCACCACCTCCTGAGTGTGCTTCGCCGCAAGCGAGTTCTTTGTCGGTGTACAGAAATCCGCCACGCCGCTGGGCTCTGGCGTCTTCCAGCCCCAACTGTCGTCGATCGCCCACGGGTGAACCATAATGACAGCCGTCTCAGCAGCTCGCAGTCTGTTTGGCATTTCAATAATGCCCCGAGCGTTGTAGGAAAATCGCCATGCCCGCACTTCAAGATCGGCGTTTTCATCGTTCACAATCGCCGGCGCTTCAAACCTGTTCTCTTCCACAATCGGTTCAAAATACTGCGGATAGTCCGCAAGAATCGGTTCCGGTTTGCTCAGCTTCTGCAGTCGATTCTGATACGGGACCGTCTCATCCTGCTGCCCGCAGGCCGATGCGCAACTCAACAGCACACCACATACAAAAAACAGCCGCATCAGCCGACTCCCAGCTCGAACTCTTTCAAACTCACCGTCACATGCCCTGATGACTCCCCATACTCTAGCGAGCCAGATACGATTGTTGCCAGCAACAGTCTCGCCCCACGAACCCATCGCAGGAAAACCCCCGGGCTCGCCATCAGCCCTGCGGCCGGAAAACAATGCGTTGAAACTGGATCGTCTCGGTTGACGTTACCTCAATGAATCATCGACACTTGCACTAACATCGTCGACGGCAGTTCAGAAACCTGAAGCAGTGCTGATTCACGCCCCGATCACCCCGCAGTAGTGCACTCACTCACTCACTCATAAGCCAATTGATGAATACACTCGCCGAACGCCGCGCTGGCCCATGTGAACTCTGCGGATCCACTGCAGGCGTCGCACCATTTGCTGTGCCACCACGAAGACCAGCAGATCCTGATGCCTGTGCCGCAATCTGTGATGTCTGTCGCACTCAGGTCGAAAACAAGTCTCCGCTGAATCAGGATCACCTTCGCTGCCTGGCGGAAAGCCTCTGGCATCCCGCGCCAGCCGTCCAGGTACTCAGCTGGAGACTTCTTAACAGACTGAAGAGCGCACCATGGGCCAGAGATTTACTGCAGTCTGTTGATCTCGACGACAGCGTCCTGCGATGGGCCGCGGACGAGCAGGTGGACGACGGCACTGACGATCCCGTCGCACCGACACTCGACAGCAACGGCAATCCCCTCGCTGCAGGCGACAGTGTGACGCTGATCAAGGATCTTGTCGTCAAAGGCGGCGGTTTCACAGCCAAACGCGGTACACTGGTCAAAAACATCGCCCTGACAGCGAATCCGGCGCACGTGGAAGGTCGGATCAATGGAACCGTGATCGTGCTGGTCGCAGCCTTCCTGAAAAAGGCGACGTGAGACACCATTCCATTTTCTACCGCAGTTGAAGTTCGACAAAGATTGCTCGATGATCGGAGGCTATCGGCTCATCAAGCACCCGTGTCTCCGTGACACGCCAGCGCTGCTCTGGTCGCATCAGGACAAAATCAATCTGCTGGCTCGGGCGGTCTACCGGGATCGTCAGCAACGGTTGACTGCCAGCAATCGACCACCGCCGGCGAAAAATGTCAAGCACCGGGGACTCAGGAACCGCATTCAGGTCGCCCGCCAGAATCATCAACCCCTCCGGCAGTCCCGAAATGTACTGCTCGATCGCTTCGGCCGAGTCCCGACGTTCCCTGTCGTCCGAACGATGGTCCAGATGTGTGCAGATAAACGTCAGCGGGTCAGTGCGATCCGGTAGTCGCAACTGCACACTCAGGGCCCCCCGCTGCTCCCCGTTATCATGGTTAGGCAGAGAAAGCCTGTTCGTGGAAAGCACCGGCAGACGAGACAGTAGGGCATTTCCATATCCGCCTCCCCGAAATTCGATGTTCTGCTGAAACACAGAGGTCAATCCGGTCATCCGCGCCAGCTCGGCGGGTTGATCCACCCGATTTGTGCGGCTGCTCCCGACTTCCACTTCCTGCAGCGCGACAATGTCAGGTTTCAGACCGCGAATCACCGCAGCAATCCGCTCCAGATCCAGCTTCCCGTCAACTCCTTCGCCATGGTGAATGTTCCAGCTCAAAATCCGAAGCCTCACAGGCTCCTCCGATTGCACCGGTGTGACGGTTTGAATTAGTACCAACCCGAAACATACTGCATTGAACAGACGCGGTATCAATCGTTGATAGAACGCGGTCGTCATTGTGTTTTTCCCTTTCACGAAGTCAGGTCGCTCCGGCAGCGGCTGACAGGCGGTGTATTGTGAAGCAAATCACTTGCTGTCTGAAAGAGCGACTGCTCCGGAGACTTCAGAGTCTCCTTCATCCCCGGGTTGTCTTCAATCGTGCATTGGGAAGGTCATTCCTGCAGACTGTCCCGTACACATTGGTTCTCATGCGAAACCCCGACACACTCAGAATTGCGCCGAAAGGACGCTGTAGTGTTGTCGCGTAATGAAAGCATGCGTTTCTGGGGAATCTGCAGCAATGGGAAATTCGCAGTGTTTTTTGCATCGCGAGTGTCTGCGGGAAAACACTGCTGGGTGTTGTTAGTCAGGCGGGACGAGGCTTTCAGAGAGCAGACTAGTGCTTTGTCAAATCTTGGTTTTGGGGCTGCGCCATTCCCACGCAGGCGGGAATCCAGTGCCGCGATCTGGATTCACGCCTGCGCGGGAATGATGGTGAACCCCAATTTCATGACGGTGAACCCCAATTTCAGGCTTTGACAAAGCACTAGTCAAACTGTAAGACTTTCCAGCCCCCCAAATTCCGTGTTTTTCAAATCAGAAACTTGAAATTCTGGCATAATCGTATCAGCGTAGTAGACTCGTCAACTTCGTCAACTTCGTGAAGGGCGTTCGATGTCCTTCGGGAAATTCAGGTTGAAGATCGCCGTGATCTGGCGGCCTCAGCCTGAAAGTCCAGGGCAGAGGCAGCAGACATTTTTTTGATGACAGGGGATGTATGAGAAGTCTTGTTGGAGCGTTCATAGTCGGCTTGCTTGGGTTGCTGGTGAACAGTGTTCATGCTGCTGAAAAACAGCCGAACA
>CAIYBH010000425.1 GCA_903924405.1 uncultured Planctomycetaceae bacterium
AATGTTGAGCATCGGAAGGTGATGACGCAGGCCACAGGCGTAGTCATTGGGGTCGTGTGCCGGGGTCACCTTGACCGCACCGGTTCCCAGCGTCTTGTCGGCCAGCAGCCCATCGGCAATGATCGGGATGGTGCGGCCACAGACGGGGATGCGGACCAGTTGCCCCACGAGTTCACTGTAACGCTCATCTGTGGGGTGCACGCAGACCGCGGCGTCTCCCAGCATCGTCTCCGGACGCGTAGTGGAAAAACTGATCCTCCGGCCTGTCGGATGTCCGGCGGCATCCACAACGGGATAGTTCATCGTCCAGAAGTGTCCGGCAACATCTTCATGGAAGACTTCGTCGTCGGCCACTGCTGTCTGCAGGTAGGTGTCCCAGTTGACCAGGCGTTTGCCACGGTAGACCAGTCCATCACCAAACATCCGGAAGAATGTCCGCCGTACGGCACGGCTGCAGACATCATCCAGCGTAAATCGTACGCGTCGCCAGTCGCAGCTGGAACCAATCTGCTTCAACTGGTTCAGAATGCGGGCTTCGTAGTCGTTCTTCCATTTCCAGATCCGCTGGACCAGAGCCTCCCGGCCAATGTCGTGCCGCGTCAGACCCTCTTCTTCCAGCATCCGACGTTCCACCACCGCCTGAGTGGCAATGCCGGCATGGTCCGTTCCCGGCATCCACAGGGCAACCCGGCCCTGCATCCTTCGCCAGCGAGTTAACAGGTCCTGGACTGTCCCATTCAAACAGTGGCCCATGTGCAGAGCCCCTGTCACGTTGGGCAGCGGAATCATAATGGTGTGCTGCTGCCGCTGCGGATCCGGATCCGCATTGCAGTAACCATGGTTCAGCCAGTGCTCCACCCAACGGGTCTGTGCGGCGGCAGCGTCATACGTCTTGGCAAGTTCAGTCGACATGGAGATAACACGTCTGCGAGAAAAAACGAAAAAGGTGCGACAGGAGCTACTCATCCGGACAATGGTGTTCCAGTGCGAGGCTCCCCACAGCCGGATAGCTTAACAAGGTGGACGCGATTGTGCAGCGGGAGCCGCGGTTGCAAGGCGGAAGTTTCTGCTACAGACACCGTTGCCCGACCAGCCGTTCATAAATCGCAACGGTTTTTCCCGTCATTTCGGCCGTCCCGATAGTCTGCGGTGCCGTCGGTGGACTCGTGTGACCGCTCAGAATCGCCGATACTCTGTCTTCCAGCTGCTGAAGATTCCCGGGTTGAACAGCGCCCTGCGGAAAACTGATTCGCAACTGCTCCGCAACACCCCCATGAGCATAACCGACCACCGGACGCCCCATGCTCAGCGCTTCCGCGACCACCAGGCCAAAACTCTCCGGTTTGGTTGACAGCGACAACACCAGGGACGAGGCCGCGTAAATCTCCGGAAGATCGTTCCGCACTCCCGTAAAACTGACCCGATCCGCGATCCCGAGGTTTCCAGCCATGGACTGCAGTTCCCGCACATACCCGCTATGCCCGTCGCCCGACCCGACGCAAAGCCCCTGCACGGAGTGGCCGCGTTGCTGCAGCCGCGAGACCAGCCGCAACAGGTCCCGATGCCCTTTACCTCGCGTCAATCGCCCGGGAAGCGTCAGCAGGTGTCGATGGCGACATTCCGGAAATTCCTGAAAAAACCGTTCTCGCCATTCGGAATCCACTTGCCTTTGCCAGGCAAAGGCCTCCGTGTTCACTCCGCGGGGAATGACTGTAACGCAATCCTGTGTCCCCTCGCCGTAGTGCGTCTGCAGAAATGTTCGCACGGCGTCCGATACCGCAATCACGACGTCACCCCGTGTCATGATCCGGCTGTAAAAACCCGGACGATTGAAACCGTGAACGGTTGTGACGAGGGCCGGTCGTGGTTTTTGCTGGCCCATTCCGAAGGCCAGCCATGCTGCCCACGCCGGGACTCGTGAATGGATGTCAATCAGATCAATCTTCTCTGCCTGAACAAACGATCTGAGCCACATGGCTTCGCGGAGCACGAAGGGGGATTTTCGTCCGATCCGACGAGCGATGTGCTCGCTGCCGCCAGCGACCAGCTCCTCCGTCAGTCGCCCTCCTGCCGAAATCACCAGCGAACGATGACCGGCCCGGACGACGGCTTGAGCCACATCCACGACACACCGTTCCGCACCGCCACTGTCGAGTGCCGGGATCAACTGTGCGACAGTCAGTCTTGCTGGAATAGCTATCACGATTTGAAGAATCCTGTGCGGTGATCAGTACCAGCTTCCGGAAGGTGGAAAACCGCAGGGAATCGTAGCAAAGCCTGCGGCCACGTGCCCGTCAACCCCGACCGAATCCGGAATCACGGCGTTAGTCACTCCATAGGCTGCGGTCGGTCGCCATGCCCCTTCGTCCTTCTGCTGTGCCACCGGTTCGGAAAGCAGCATTTGCCAGCGTGGCACACTGTTTCTGGATCTGAGTCGAGGTGGTTGTCAGAATGCATCTCCCTCAGCCAAACGATTTTGGCGGAATCTGATTGATCCCGTGACCCCACGCGAAAGCCGCTCGCGAGCACAGACAATTCAGAGTGTTTCTGCTACTCTGAACTACCAATCCCTGCGGAGAATGGTTCCGTGTCGCAGGCGAGCATCCGCGGGGATTCACCAGACATTCATCGCGTTCGGTACTGCGGAAATCTTTGCAGTTGCCCTCCCCCCGAATTTTGAAGGTAGTGAAATCATGCGCTCTGCATCCCGCTGGTCACCGTGCTCGTGGTGTGTCTTGGCTCTGATCTGGACGCTGGCTGCAGGTCTGGACGCCTTCGCACAGGCCCCCCCGGCCCTCGATCTGGGTGGAATCAGGGAACAGCATCAGCGGATCCCGATGCGGGATGGTCTGCATCTGTCTGCATTTCTGTATTTTCCCGAAGGCGATGGTCCGTGGCCCGTGTTGTTTGAGCAGCGATATGCAGACATCCGTGGCGAAGGGACTCGCCGTGCCGCCGCCACGCTTGCGCAGGCCGGATACGTTGTTGCGATGGTGAATTATCGGGGGACGTGGCAATCCGAAGGGACGTGGGTGGGCTATCGCGCACTTGGCTGGGGCGAACTCAAGGATGGCTATGATGTCTGCGAATGGCTGGGAACACAGTCATGGAGCACCGGAAAAGTGGGCACTTTCGGCAGCTCTCAGGCCGGTTATGCCCAGAATTTCCTGGCCGTGACGCAGCCACCGCATCTGGCAGCCCAGTACATGGTCGATACCGGTCTGAGCCTGTATCACGAAGGCTACCGAATTGGTGGAACCACGCGCCCATTGCGATTCAACAGTTTGCGTCAGGTCTGCCGTGTGCCGGAAGACAATGATCGGCTGCTGCAGGAATGGGTGCTGCACCCGCATTATGACGAGTACTGGCAGGCTGAAGACTGTTCGCGACACTTTGACCGGATGAATGTGCCCTGCTTCACGATTGGCAGCTGGTACGATTTTATGAACCAGGGATCCATCGCCAGTTTTCAGGGCCGCAAACACAAGGGGGGTGAACATTCGCGGCCAAATCAGCAGCTGGTGATCGGACCCTGGCTGCACGGTCGACTGAACAAAGGGTATCAGGTCGGTGATCTGACCTATCCAAAGGAGGCTGCGTGGCCGGAGACCGAGCACATGGTCCGCTGGTTCGATCACTGGCTGCGCGGTATTGACAACGGAGTTCAGCATGAGCCGCCCGTGCGGTACTTCGTGATGGGCGCGACCGGAGAACCCGGAGCTCCCGGGAACGTCTGGAGAACGGCAGACGACTTCCCGCCAGCGCATCAGATGCAACCCTTGTACTTCCTGCCAGCTGGCCGACTGTCCACAGGACAGCCCGCCGAAGATGGCGGTGTCACCTCGTTCATCAGTGATCCCCGGGCTCCCTGCAGTATTCCCGGAACGGCGTTTCCCGGGGCTGCGGATGCCTCCGCGTTTGAAAGCCAGCCGAATGTGCTGACCTTCACCACGGATGTACTGACACAGCCCGTGGAATGGACCGGGCGGATTCGTGCGGAACTGCAGATGTCCTCCACCGCTCCGGATACCGATGTCATTGTCCGGGTGAGCGATGTCTATCCCGATGGACGTTCCATCCTGATTGTCGACTATCCCCAGCGTCTTCGATACCGCGAAGGCTTTGAGAAGGAAGTGTTGATGACGCCGGGAGACGTTGTCCCGGTGACGTTTGATGTGGGTTGGATCAGTCAGGTTTTCAACACGGGACACCGAATTCGTGTGACCGTCGCCAGCACCGGGGCCCCACTTTACGAACCCAACCCTCAAACCGGTGGTCCACAGTCACTGGAGATGCCGCCCGACGCCGTCGCTGCCACAAACACCATTCATCATAACCGGATTCATGCGTCCAGAATTCTGGCGCCCCTGCGTCCATAAGCACCCCGCCAGGTTGAGCCACGGATGGAGAAACGATCGCCATCTGAAAAATCAGTGGCGTTTTTTGCTTGATTTCGGAGACGTGTTTGTTCGCTGAATTCGCGAGGCAAAATCCAGGGCGCTCGTTTCGTCGGAGCGAAACGCGACTCTCTGTGGCCTTGCGGACGTCGTCACCGTAAATTACCCGGTTTCGCGTGCCCCGGCGGCTCCGAGTTCCGAAAATGTCTCAGCCAACCCGCTGGAATCCGGGACAGCACGGCCGCTGATGCGTATTCTTTGAGGCTGAAGTGCAGATCAATGGCTTGCGACGCTGTTCCCGATGCCCACCTGATGTCAACGTGTCCGAGACTTTGGGGGGCCGGCCATACGATTGCGCAGCAGCACTGGTCGGTACTTGTTGTCTTTGCATCCGGGTGAGTGACAGAATGAGCAGGTTGTGTCAGGTGGCTCCTGCTCGATGATTGGTCGATGATCAACGGTGGCCGTTGGCTGCGTTGAAGACGGTGTGAAAGATCGTTGCAAAAAGAAATGACGCGCATGTCTGTTGAGTGTACTTACGACTTTGATGTGGTTGTGGTGGGTGCTGGTCATGCCGGTGTGGAAGCGGCATTCGCGGCGGCCCGCATCGGCGCGAAGACCGCCCTGCTGACCATGAACTGTGACACCGTGGCGCAGATGAGCTGTAACCCGGCGATCGGAGGCGTGGCCAAGGGACAGATCGTCCGTGAGATTGACGCGCTGGGTGGCGAGATGGGGCGCGTGATCGACGCCACCGGAATTCATTTCCGGATGCTCAATGGCAGCAAAGGTGCAGCCATGCACAGTCCGCGGGCGCAGGCGGATAAAAAAGCCTACCAGTTTGAAATGAAGCACCGGATCGAGCAGCAGGAAAATCTGACGCTCTGTCAGGAGATGGTGGAATCCATCGAGACGGAGCGGGGGCGGGTCAGCGGCATTCGGGTGTCTGGGCAGGCGCTCTACCGCGCACGGGCCATCATTCTGACCACCGGGACGTTTCTGAAGGCGATCATGCACACGGGAGAACAGCAGGCGGAAGGAGGCCGAGCTGGCGACAAGGCGGCTCATGGCATGTCCGGATCACTGCGCTCTCTGGGCTTTGAATTGCGTCGTTTCAAGACAGGGACCCCTGCCCGTCTGAATGGACGGACGATCGATTTTTCACGCTGTGAACCTCAGCCGGGCGATGACAATCCGGAGCCGTTTTCGTTTCTGAATGATCGTATTACGCAGCCGCAGATTCACTGCTATCTGACATCGACCACACCGGAGATTCATGACATCATCCGTGCCAATCTGCATCGGGCTCCGATGTACTCGGGGCAGATTCAGTCCACCGGGCCGCGATACTGCCCATCCATCGAAGATAAGGTGGTGCGATTCGCAGAAAAACAGACGCACCAGATCTTTCTGGAACCGGAAGGACGAAACACTCAGGAGGTCTACTGCAACGGGATTTCCACCAGCCTGCCCCGCGATGTTCAGGATGCCATCATCCGTCGTATCCCCGGCTGCGAGAACGCCCGGATCATGAGATACGGGTATGCTGTTGAATACGACTTTGCTCCGCCGACTCAACTGCACCCGACTCTTGAAACTCGCCTGGTGGAGGGCCTGTACTTCGCCGGACAGATCAATGGCACGACGGGTTATGAAGAGGCAGCCGGTCAGGGGTTGATTGCCGGAATCAACGCTGCTCTGAAGTTGCAGGGACGCGCCGCGTTTGTGCCGGATCGAAGTCAATCCTATCTGGGTGTGCTGGTTGACGATCTCGTCACTCGAGGAGTGGACGAGCCGTATCGAATGTTCACGTCTCGTGCCGAATATCGTCTGTTGCTGCGTCAGGACAATGCCGACCGTCGTCTGACTCCGCTGGGCATTGATCTTGGAACGGTGTGTCAGGAACGGGCCACGCGATTTCGTGCGTACGAGTCTGAACTGGAGCGAGCGTTTCACGCGATGACGCACCTGCGATCGCGTGGAGCAACTCTTGAGGAATGGATGCGGCGAGCACCTGCCTGGGAGGAACTGGAAGCAGCGTTTCCGCAGCTCGCCGAAATGAATCTTTCGGCCGCAACAAAGCGACAGATGCAGATCGAAGCGCAGTATGCGGGTTATGTGCGACGGCAGGAAGCGGAAATCGCCCGGCTGCAGAAGGTGGATTCCATCCGTATCCCGGAGACCTTTGATTTTCGTTCGGTAACCCAGCTTCGCATTGAAGCACGTGACAAACTGAGTCGTCATCGCCCGGCAACTGTCGGGCAGGCCGGACGTGTCAGCGGGATTACGCCGGCCGATATTGCCGTGCTGATGTTCTATCTGAAACCAGCCGGAAACTCCTGAGGAATAGTCGGCAACGCTGACCGGGAAAACGCCGGGGGCAATCATTCGGGAGGCAGGATTGACGTATGGGTTCAGGAGCATTTCTGATTTCGGCAAGCGTGCGTCTGGCACTTCTGTGCTACGCGTGCTGCCTGATCCTGCTCCTGTGGAACGGACGCAGTCAAACCCTGAATGCGGTGACTCGGACATTGTGGACGGCTGGTGCCCTGCTCTTCGTGGTGCACGTCGCTGCTGCCCTGCATTTTACACATCAGTGGGATCATCAGGCGGCCATTCGCAGTACGGCAGAACAGACCGAAGAATTGCTGGGGTGGGCCTTCGGTGAAGGTCTGTATTTCAGCTACCTGTTTGTCCTGCTGTGGCTGATCGATCTTGTCTGGGTGTGGTTTCTGCCTCGGGCTCGGGAACGGCGTTCCTTATGGATTCACTGGTTGCTGCACAGCTATCTGTTCTTTATCGCCTTCAATGGCGCCGTGGTGTTTGAGGCTGGTGTGACGCGGCCTGCGGGCATTGTGGCCAGCCTGGTGATCACCGCCCTGTTGATTCGCCACTGGTCTCGTAGTCAGTCGAAACCGGCGTCCGCAGAAT
>CAIYBH010000426.1 GCA_903924405.1 uncultured Planctomycetaceae bacterium
CGGCCCCGCTGGCGCATGCTCAGGTCGCTTCCGAATTCGCCGAGCTCTGGCAACTGGCGTCTCCCTTATCCTCGCCGCTGATCGACAGCTATGCCGAGCGTGTGCGGACGGCCCAGGCGGACCGCCCCGAATCCCCGGCGGCCGATCAACGATTGCAGGGATTCACACCGCGTCCATGGCAGCGGCGGGCTTTGGATTCCCTGCAGTCGATTCGCCAGTCCGGGTACACCCGCGCTCTCGTGGCCGTTGCCACGGGTATGGGCAAGACCTGGCTGGCGGCATTCGATGCGCTGCAGTTCGGACTGACACTCGGACGGCGGCCCCGAGTCCTTGTCATTGCCCATCGCGCCCATCTGCTGGCCCAGGCCGAAGCCACACTGTCACTCGTGCTGGACCAGGCCTTTACCCCGGCCGCGTCTTCATGGTTTGCTGGAAACCGCGATGAACTGAATGGCATCCTGACCGTCGCCACCATCCAGAAACTGGCGCGCCCGGAAGGCCTGACGCTGCTGGCCGAACAGCAGTTCGATTATGTCGTGATTGACGAAGTGCATCATGCCCACGCTCCGGGATATCGCCGCGTCCTGGCGCGGCTGAACTGCAGCTTCATCCTTGGACTCACCGCCACACCCGATCGTGCAGACGGCGTGGATATTGCATCTCTGTTTGACGACCACCTCGCATGGTACGCATCCATCGGAGACGGTATCGCCGAAGACTCGCTGGTGCCCTTTCACTACATCGGGATCAAAGATACCGTCGACTTCCAGCAGATCCCCTGGCGCAACGGGCGATTTGATCAGGACCGGCTGGAAGAACTGGTGCAGCACAGCGACCGCATGCAGCGACTCTGGACGGCCATGCAGCAGCACCCCGCCGCGCGCACCATCGTCTTCTGCTGTTCCCGCCGTCACGCGCTCTGGACCCGGGACTGGCTGCGTCGCCAGGGGCTGACCGCCGCGGCCGTGTTTTCCGGGACTGGCGGAGATGGGTGTGGTGAATCTCTGCAGCAGCTGCGGACCGGCGAACTGCAGGCTCTGTGCGCCGTTGACATGTTCAACGAGGGACTGGACATTCCCGCCGTGGATCGCGTGATCTTTCTGCGGCCCACAGAATCCGGCGTCATTTTTCTGCAGCAACTGGGACGCGGCCTGCGTGCCTGCGAAGGCAAATCACGATTGCTGGTCCTGGATTTTGTTGGCAATCATCGCGTCTTCGCGCAGCGGATGGTGCAGTTGCTGTCGCTGAACGGTCGTGACGGCCGCTGGACCGCTCTCCGCCGCTGGCTGGACGGAGAACCACCGGAACTGCCGCCGGGCTGCCTGCTGGATGTGGAACTGGCGGCCAGAGAACTTCTGCAGAATGTTCTTCCCAAAGGTCGCCAGCAGGCCCTGGAAGCCTACCGAGCCCTGCGCGATGCCCGCGACCACCGCCCCGGCATGTCCGAAGTTTTTGCTCACGGCCTGCAGCCCCGCCTGATTGCCGTCGAACAGGGCAGCTGGTTTGGCTTTCTGCAGCACGAAGGCGACCTGACCGCCGACGAACTTCGTGTGCAGGAGCAGTTTGCTGACTGGCTGCAAATGCTGGAAACGACCAAAATGAATAAGTGTTACGAGATGGTCGTGCTGCGAGTCCTGTTGGACGAAGGGCGTTTCTTCCGTGGTCTGGACCTGCCCTCGCTGGCATGTGCCTGCCGCCGCTTTCTGCAACAGCACGAAACACTCCGTCGTGACCTTGAAGGGGAAGCCCACGCTGTCGACCACAATGCCGCAGATGATCGCACCTGGGAAGCGTGGTGGAACAAATGGCCTGTGGATCGCTGGCTCAATCCGCAGGCCGGGCAAACGTGGTTCGTCAATCGCGCCGGGAACCTGCAGTATTCCCGACCGTGCCCAGCAGACCTGCAGGCGACTCTGGAAGCCATGACGGGCGAGCTGGTGGACTGGCGACTGGCCCAGTACAGCGTCAACCGTTCCCTGCGCATCCCGAACGCGGCGTCTCAGTCGTTTGACGCGAAGGTCTCTCATGCCAAGGGGCGACCGATCCTGTTTCTACCGGACAAAGCGCGGCACCCGGACCGCCCCGTGGGACCGACGTGTGTCTGGCTCCCGGACGGCACAGAATGGGTCTTCAAGCTGGTAAAGATCGCCTGCAACGTGGCTGGTCCGGTGGGGGACAACAGCAATCAGTTGCCGGAGTTGTTGCGGACATGGTTTGGTCCGCAGGCGGGCCTGCCGGGGACAACGTGTCAGGTGCGATTTCAGCAGGAGGGTGAACGCTGGACACTGACGCCGGTGACCGCCGTTGTTAAGGCAACGGACACGACAGTCGCGACCACGCCCACGAGGACCACGACTGCGACGGCCATGGGCGAACCTGCAGTGGTTGGGGCCGCGGAGACGGTTGTGGAATCCGAAATGGAACCGGGCGTGGAAGGAGCGGACGCAACCTGGGCGAGTTTGGAACCCGATCCGGGATTGAAAGGGCGGTACCGCACGCACGTTCCGGTGTATGACCTGACGGCAGCAGCAGGCGGCTGGGGCCCGGAAGGCAGCCCGACGGAGCTGGGTTGGTTGCGGGTATCGGAACAGCGTCTGGCCCCCGGCATGTTTGTGGCGCGCGTGGTCGGACGATCGATGGAACCTCGCATCCCGGACGGGGCGTGGTGTCTCTTCCGCCCCTGCCCGGCGGGCAGTCGCCAGGGACGATTGTTGTTGGTGCAGGTGAACACGCATCTGGACCCGGAAGACGGCGGCCGCTACACGGTGAAG
>CAIYBH010000427.1 GCA_903924405.1 uncultured Planctomycetaceae bacterium
AGGGAATAGGGAATAGGGAATAGGGAATAGGGAATAGGGAATAGGGAATAGGGAATAGGGAATAGGGAATAGGGAATAGGGAATAGGGAATAGGGGTTGGGGTGGGGGTGGGGTAGTGCTATTGTATTACGGGGGTTCCCCAGTGGTTGCGATACTGTCGTCGGGTGAGGGCGTCGGCCTGTTCGCTGCTGGTGATGCGTTCCTGCTCGGGGTCAAATGTCACGACGGCGCCGGTCCGTGCGGAGATATTGGCGAGGTGTACGACGGTCGCGGCAAGGCGTCCGGCCTGCACATCGGCATTGATCCGGACGTCTGACTGACGAATGGAGTCGAAAAAGTTCTGATGGTGGGCGGGCAGGTCCATGGATCCGGTTTGCTCGGCCAGCAGTTTGTTTCTCGGCCCGTACAGGCTCCAGCCTTTGGTGTGTCCCATGATCAGCATACCTTCAGTTCCATAGAAGGCAGCTCCGTTTTCGTAACCTTCCTGAACGTACGGCGACCAGATGCGTTGTTCAAAGATCAGTTGTCGATTGCGTCCGGCGGGGCTGCCCGCAATCGGATATTCGCAGACGGCGTACTGGGTATCGGGGAACTGCTGATCGTCGTCGAAAAAAGACTTGCTGCCGAAGCATGTGACCCGGGTGGGGTGCGAATCGACTCCCAGTCCCCAGAGAGCCACGTCGATATCGTGGACGCCATCATTACCGATATCTCCACAGCCAAAATCATACCACCAGCGCCAGACGCCATGCAGCAGATTGGGCCGCCAGGGCACTGGTTGCGCGGGGCCGAGCCATGTGTCGAAATCCAGGTGTTCAGGGGGCGTGCCCGGCTGTGAGTGTCCGATGGAACCGCGGCGCTGGCTGTTCCACGCCTTCGCGACAAGGATCTCGCCGATTTCCCCTTTCTGTAAGCGTTCGATACCAGCACGAACGCATTCCGTACTGCGGCTCTGTGTGCCCACCTGCAGTCGCTTTCCAGAGCGTGCCACGGCATCGGCCAGCAGGTGTCCTTCACGAATATTATGGCAGCAGGGCTTTTCCACGTAGACGTGTTTGCCGGCATTCAGGGCCATGATGGCAGCTGGTGCGTGCCAGTGATCCGGTGTGGCAATAAACACAGCATCCAGTGAAGCGTCGTCCAGCAATTGCCTCAGATCGCCGGTCGCCTGAGGTGCCGTCCCGGATCCCATTTGAACGTTCTGAACCGCGGTAGCCAGACGCTGCTGATCCACGTCGCAGACCCACTTGACCTGCACATCGCGGCGTTCGCTGAGCAGTTTCAGGTGGTTGCTACCCATACCGCCACAGCCAATTACGCCGATCTTCAGCAAGTCGGCCGACGCCGGGTCTGAGGTGGCTGCAGACGCCAGGGGGTTGGCGAGTAGTCCTGCGGAGACGGCTGCGAGTGAAGACTGCAGAAAGTCACGACGGGCGGGAGTGGTCATGCGGGAAACTCCGTGTGAGCAACGGTGGTGGAGACTGCGGTTGGCTGCGGGGACCCCGCTGGTTGGCTGACGCCCGTGGACGACCAGCGTGGCTGGCCGCCCAGCTCTGGCGTTTTGTGGCTGAATTCCGGGGTGGACGAAGAATCAGAGACCGGGCGTGAGAAACGTTACAGCAGGGATTCGTCTGTGGCAACTGAGGGCCGGGGCGTAAAGACGATCCGGTGCGCGACGTTCTGTCGCCGGTTCACACATTTGAGCGATTTCCGGCTGGGATTTCGTGCTGTTCTGCGTCAGAATTCGGGGACCTGAGGTCTGGAACACGGACCTTGCGGCGTGCCGGCAAAGGTGAATCGTATTGAGGAGTGGACATTGGACCGAAAACTCTTCCATAACCGTGCTGCCTGCGGCTCTGCGGCTGTCTTCGGTCGCGGGCTGTCCAGGGGACTGATGTGCCTGTGCTTTTTGCTGACTCAGTGGCAGCCAGACATGCGGCTGCTGGCTGCGCAGGCGGAGTCTGAGCCGGCTTTGAAGCCTGCAGCGGATGTGTCCTCGGAAGAGCTCAGGTTTTTCGAGGCGGAAATTCGCCCGTTGCTGGTGCAGCACTGCGTCAAGTGTCATGGCGAGGCGGCTCAGAAGGGCGGCCTGCGTCTGGATACGGCTGCGGGAATGCTGGCGGGTGGTGAAGGCGGTGCGGTGGTCATTCCGGGAGACCCGGATGGAAGTCAGTTGATTCGTGCGGTGAGGTATGACGGCTATGAAATGCCGCCAGCGGGGCGACTTCCTGAGGCGGACGTGGAACGGTTAACGGAATGGGTGCGGCGAGGCGCGAAGTGGCCGAATCCCCATGGGGCCGGGTTACCGGTGGTGCGAACGGGATTCACGGATGCGGACCGCGCCTGGTGGGCCTTGCAGCCTGTCCGGGACACGAAACCTCCGGATGTGATGTCGCATGACTGGTGTCGCAACGAGATTGATCAGTTTTTGCTGGCGGAGATGCAGGGGGGCGGTTTGTCACCGGCACCCGAGGCGCACCGGCAGATACTGATTCGTCGGGTGACTTTTGATTTGACGGGCTTGCCGCCGACTGCTGCGGAGGTTCAGGAGTTCGTGGCGGATCAGCGGCCTGATGCGTGGGAGCGTGTGGTGGATCGACTGCTGGCCAGTGAGCGATACGGTGAGCGCTGGGCGCGGCACTGGCTGGATGTTGTTCGGTATGCGGATTCTGATGGCTATCGGATTGATCACTACCGCCCGAATGCCTGGCGGTACCGGGATTATGTGATTCAGAGTCTGAATCAGGATAAACCGTATGACCAGTTTGTGCAGGAGCAGCTGGCCGGGGATGAATTGTTTCCGGAGAACCCGGATGCCCTGATTGCCACGGGGTTTCTGCGGCACTGGATTTACGAATACAACAACCGCGACGCACGCGGTCAGTGGGACCTGATTCTCAATGAAGTCACGGACACAACTGGCGACGTCTTTCTGGGGCTTGGAATGCAGTGTGCCCGCTGCCACGATCATAAGTTTGATCCGATTCTGCAGAAGGACTATTACCGGCTGCGTGCCTTCTTTGAGGGGATCCTTCCGGTCGATAATACTGTGGTTGCTTCCACGGCTGAGCTGCAGTCGCATGCTGAGCAGGAACGGGTGTGGCAGGACGCGACGGCGGGAATTCGTAGTCGTATCGACGCGATTGAGCGGCCATGGCGGGATGACGCACGCAGCAAAGCCATACAGATGTTTCCCCCGGATCTGCAGGCGATTCTGACATCATCTGAAGAGCAACGCAGGCCGCTGGAAAAACAGCTCTATCATCTGGCATGGCGACAGGTGGATTACGAGTACGAAGTCCTTGACAATCGGATCAAGGGCGAAGACAAGGAGCAGCTCCTTGCCCTGCGTCGCGAGCTGTCGGCTTTTGACAAGCTGCGACCTGCCGGTCCGGCCACGGCCCTTGTCGTAACGGACGTTGGTAATCAGGTCCCGCCGACTGTGATCCCCAAACGTGGTGTGGAGGTGTTGCCTGGGGTACTTTCGCTGCTGGATTCCAGTGATCTGCCGATTTCGGCGCCGGTGCATTCGGGGACAGCGCGAACCACGGGACGGCGCGCGGCCCTTGCGCGGTGGCTCACATCGGCTGAGAATCCACTGACTCCCCGCGTCATCGTGAATCGGATCTGGCAGACGCACTTCGGGCGGGGACTGGCGCAGAATGCCAGCGACTTCGGGACGCTGGGTGGCCCGCCATCGCATCCACAGCTCCTGGACTGGCTGACGGCGCGGTTTGTCGGGAATGGCTGGCGGATGAAGGATCTGCACCGTCTGATTGTCACCTCGGCGGCTTATCGGCAGTCGGCTGAGCACCCACGTCTGGCTGAGTTTCAGGGCGTGGATCCAAAGAATCAGAAATACTGGCGTGCGGATGTGCGGCGGCTGGATGCCGAGCAGATTCGGGATGCGATTCTGATGGTTTCCGGCCAACTGGATCTCAAGGCTGGCGGTCCGGGAGTGCAATCCGACGTGCCACGTCGTTCTGTGTATCTGCGTGTGATGCGGAATCAGCGGGATCCGCTGCTGGATGTCTTTGATCTGCCGCTGTTTTTCTCCAGCACAGCTGCGCGGGACACCACGACCTCGCCCGTACAATCGCTGTTGCTGCTGAACAGTCAGATGATGCTGAACCATGCGACGAAACTCGCGACGTTCGTCACAGCCTCCGAGCCGTCGCCGTCGGGGGAAGTTGTGGAGACCGGCGCCGGGCGAAAATCAACACTCGATCGACTCTGGATGGCCGTCTGTGGGCGTCTTCCGACACAGGCGGAACGTGATGAAGCCACGGAGTTTCTGACGGCTCAGGGGCAGCGGATTCGTGAGGAAACGAATACACCGGACCCGGCGTTGGTGCCTGTGGCCAATCTGCCTTTCCGGGATGGTCAGGCATTGCTGATCCATGGCGGGGCTGAAGGTGCAAATCCGACCCGGATGCAGGTGGACGTCGCGGATCAGGCCCCTGAGGGTGCGTTTACGGTGGAAGCATGTTTTCAGCTGCGATCCATTTACGAAACGGGTGCGGTGCGAACACTGGCAGCTCGTTGGGATGGGCGTCCGGATTCTGATGGGTGGGCCTTCGGCATTACCGGCAAAGGGTCCCGTCGAAAACCGCAGACGCTGGTCCTGCAGCTGTTCGGGCGAAACAGGGACGGCCAACAGGTGGAAGCGGCGTTGTTTTCAGATCACAACGTGGCGTTGAATGTTCCGTGGTTCGCGTCGGTGTCGGTAACACCCGCCACGGCGGAACAGCGAGGACGTGCGGTATTCACGTTGAAGAATCTTTCGAACGACGATGAACCCCTGAATGTGGTTGCTGTCGAGCATGACATCATGGGTGAGTTCAGAAACGCGCAGCAACCGGTGACGCTTGGTTTTCGTTCGGGGACCGAGGGATCTGTGTTTGACGGTTTGCTGGATGATGTTCGCTGGTCGCGTGCGGCGTTATCACCGGAGGAGTTACTGATTCAGCGGGACGGGATCACGGCGGCAACTCGAGGTTACTGGCGATTTGAACCCGTGCCAGGCCTGCTGCAGGATTCAGCTCAGGCGCACAGCCCGCTGCAGTTGCAGCGGACTGCGACGACGGCCGTTAGTCCGGACGAGGCGGCGTTTGCTGATCTATGCCATGCGTTACTGAACTGCAGTGAGTTTCTGTATGTGCAGTGAGTTCTGAAAGCGTGTGGCTGTCGGGTTTGGATGTTGAACCACGGATAGACACGGGATTGGGGATATTTCGGGAGGGCGAGGTTCCACCCGAGCCGGTGCGTTTGACATTGGGCCGTTTGAAACCACGGATGGAACGGGATTACGCATATTCCGGGAGGGCGAGGTTCCACCCGAGCCGAATGATGCCTGCGGCTCTGTGGTGACGCTTGCCCTGCGTCGCTGACTATTGTTGCTGGTTCAGCCGGGCGACGGCGGCGAGGATTTCCTGCTGAATTTCCGGAATCGGGCGCAGCGGTTGGTC
>CAIYBH010000428.1 GCA_903924405.1 uncultured Planctomycetaceae bacterium
CAGGAGGACGGGGACGAGTGAGCGCGTTGGGTGTGGAAGAGGTGCGAGCGATCGCACTCCGAGGCGAATCGAAGACCGTCGAATTCAAGAGTTCGACGGCCCAGCTTCCACGCGCCGGTGAAACACTGTGCGGCATGCTTAATGGAGACGGCGGAATCGTGCTGATCGGAGTTTCGCCGACCGGGAAACTGCACGGCCAGGACGTCAGCGACTCGACGCAGCAGGAGCTGGCTCGCATGCTGGACCGTTTTCAGCCCACGGCACCTGTCGAGCTGCAGATTGCAGGACTGCCGGATGGTGGCAGATCGCTCATTCTGCTGGAGGTCCCCAGTGGGGCTGATGGGGCACCGTATACGTATGACGGACGCGCGTGGCAGAGAATCGGGACGACCACGTCGCGCATGCCGCAGGACGAGTACGAACGGCTGTTGATGCAGCGGCAGCATGCCCGGCGACGCTGGGAAAACCAGCCCGCGGTCGGCGTCACACTGGAGGACCTGGACCATGAAGAGATTCTTCGGACGCGGGACGATGCGATTCGTTTTCGCAGAATTTCTGCGGGCACAAGCCTGGACGTGGGCGATATCCTGGACAGGTTGGGCCTGAGACATAACGGGGAACTGACACAGGCCGCACAGGTGCTGTACGGACTGCGGTTTCTGCCCGATTATCCTCAGGTTCGCGTCAAGATGGGGCGTTTTCGAGGGACGAAGATTACCGGCGATATTCTGGACAACAAGCAGGAATTCCTGCACGCCTTTGCGGTGGTGCGGGAAGCGATGGCGTTTCTGGACCGGACGTTGCCCTTGTAGGGGCACTTCGTCAAAGGCCGGATTCAGCGGGAGGACCGTTTGCCGGTCCCAGCCGACGCGCTCCGTGAAGTGATCCTGAATGCGGTGATGCACCGGGACTATTCCAATCCCGGAGGCGACATTGCGATCGCGGTGTTTGATGACCGGATCGAGATCAGCAGCTACGGCAGTTTGCTTCCCGGGGTGACGCCCGCAATGCTCAGCGGTCCCCACAAGTCAATTTTGCGGAATCCGCTGATTGCCCAGACGTTTCACCGTGCCGGTGCTGTCGAGACGTGGGGGCGTGGAACGAACCGAGTGATGGAAGTGTGCCGGGAATCCGGGGTGGAACCGCCGATTTTTGAGCTGCAGAGCAACACGGTGGTGGTCACATTCCGGGCAAAAGTCAGCACGACCCCCCAAGTCGCGCCCCAAGTTACCCCGCAAGTTACCCCGCAAGTTACCCCGCAAGTCGCGCCGCAAGTCGCGCCCCAAGTCGCGCCCCAAGTCGCGCCCCAAGTCGCGAACGAGGCTAGTCATCACGTCCTTGCGATCCTTGCAGCAGCCATGGAGCCGCGCAGTCGAACGGAACTTCAGCTGGCCGCAGGGTTAAAAGATCGAAAGAACTTTCGAATCAAGCATTTGGATCCACTGGTTGCCGTCGGCTGGTTGCAAATGACCATTCCTGACAAACCCAACAGTTCCCGGCAGCGGTATGTGTTGACCGGTGAGGGGCGGATCGTACTTTCGCTGGGGAGGCCGGAATGACCACGTCGCGAGGTTTTGCAGGGGATCGTCAGTGCCTTGGTTGGGTTTTCGCCAATTCCTCGGGGCCGGAACCTGGTCCCAGTCCGGTGGCTATCACCCCGCAAGCGACCCCCCAAGTCGCGCCCCAAGTCGCGCCCCAAGTCACCCCCCCCCCCAAGTCACCCCCCAAGTTCGAGCAGGACATCGCGCGGCACGCACGTTGGGGACTCGAGTTCTGTTGCCGTTTGCGGCGGGTATGAGAAATCCCTCGGAAATCCCAACTTGCCACGGTTCCGCAATCCCAGGGGGAACAATTAGGCGGGTGCTGACACAGCGAGAGCATGGACAGACGTGTCGGCAGGCGGGAAGTGGGAGGCAGGTTCGCGGATCGAGGTTAGTCAGTGACCAACCTCGGCGTTTTTGCGGCAGGTTAGTCAGTGATCAACCTGTTGCTTTGCACGTCTACCTGGTCAGTGACCATGTTCTGGCCGTTTTTTCCCGTCGGAATTGCGTGGGAATGCCTGGAGCAGGAGCGGCCAAATGACAGTTCATCTCTCCACACGTCTGGTTTGGCAAGACCGGGCCTGGGATGGGCAAAGTCGTGATCATTCCGTCAGGAATCAGCCGAAGTCGGCATCGACCCTTTCACGGGAGTTGCTGTACACCGGCCTGGCCCGCTTCCGGCAGAAGATGGTGTTGCTGATCGAACGGGATACGACCGTACTCGAACGACTGCGCAATCCGCACTGTTCGGACACGCTGCTGCGAAACACGAATATGTTCGTGCTGGCAGTGCGGCCCGAATCGGTGGACCGCTACTATGCCGAACACCTGATCCATCGAACGCCGCCATCATCGCAGCATCCCAACGGAATTCTGGTTCGCTCCAAATCGGAAGTGATCGTCGCCGGTGCGTTGTCGAAGCTCGGCATCAGCTACGAGTATGAACAGAAGCTCTCGTCGAAGGGCGACCCGAACGACTTCAGGCTTCCGGACTTCACCGTGAGCTACGAAGGCGACACGTTCTATTGGGAACACCTGGGGATGCTTTCGGTCCCGTCGTACAAGGAAGCCTGGGAACGCAAGCGGCATTGGTACGAAGACACTGCCTTCCTTGGCCGTGTAATTACGTCCGAGGATGGATTGGACGGCAGCATTGATGCAGCCGCTATCGACCGGATTGCACGCAAGAAGATTCTCCTCGAAGGTTAAAAGGTCACGAACATGGCAAAAAAGTCATCCAACAAGCAGAGCGAGCAGCTCTTTAAATAGAAACTGGTCCCGGCGAGGCCGGGGTCGGGTGAACTCTTCGATGTCAGCTATGGCGACGAGTCGAGGCCCGTAGAGTGCCTTGGCATGACGTTTCCCAACGATGAGGCTCGCCGTGCGCACTTCATAGAACAGTTGCGAGAGAAACTGAAAGACCTGGCTTTCCGCAAGATTGAAGGATTCCCCATCGGTGATGATGAGGACATCCTGGCGCTGTCTGACCCGCCGTACTACACTGCCTGCCCGAATCCATTTTTAATCCAATAGTGTTCGGCACTGCAATTGCTCAGTTTGTGCTGATACAGGGATGGTGGTTGGAAGTGGAGTCCTTGCAGCGGAGCATTGGCGGCGGTTGCTGCGGAAGCGGCGCTATGGAGGCGCGTCGGACTTTCATCGGCGCAGCGTGAAGCGGGGCTGGCGACGCAGACGGAGTGCCCCGCGAATTCAGATGATCGGTTTTTGAGGCTCGGACGGTTTCTTCAGTCGAGCCAGATGAGCCAGTAGTTCTTCCTCGTCGGCCATGCCGCAGAAGTACCAGCAGATCATCTCGTGAGTCCGAAGCGTTGGCTTGCGACCTGTCCACAGGCTGATCAGCATGCACGCGATGATCGCACAGTACACCTGCACTTCGATGCCGTTCTGAGAATGGCTCAGCAGATGACGGCAGCCCAGAAGATGTTTGAAAAAGCGGAAGAAGATCTCAATCGTCCAGCGATACTGATACAGCAGGGCAATGATCTCGGCAGGAACGTCCAGCAGATTCGTTACGATTCGCAGAAAGCCATCACAGTTTTGTCCCGTGGATCCTGTTCCAGGTCGACCTTTGGACTGATGCGGCTTTGCCTGGATCACGACAAGACGCACGGGATGATTCGGTTTGTCTTTGGCGCTGTCGCTGCCCAGAGAAATCAGCTGATCCGACAACACGCGAGCCGCTCGATCAGCATCCGTCAGAGGCTTCTCTTCGAGGACAGCGAAGACGCTGTTGTCTCGAATGCGACACACGTAGCTGCTGCCGGCATCAACAATGCGGTTGAA
>CAIYBH010000429.1 GCA_903924405.1 uncultured Planctomycetaceae bacterium
ACCGGGGACACACCAGCAGACCGGGGACACACCAGCAGACCGGGGACACACCAGCAGACCGGGGACACACCAGCAGACCGGGGACACACCAGCAGACCGGGGACACACCAGCAGACCGGGGACACACCACCAGACCGGGGACACACCACCAGACCGGGGACACACCAGCAGACCGGGGACACACCAGCAGACCGGGGACACACCACCAGACCGGGGACACACCAGCAGACCGGGGACACACCATCAGGCCGAGGAAGCCCCCGGGGCGACGGGCTCGAATCGAGCAGATTTTCCCTCGCAGAATTGCTGATTTACGAGCAGGCCGGCGATGCGAGGTCTGCACGATTTCGGCTCGGGTAAGAACAGGAATCAGTAATCGTTGGAAGGGCTGGGTGTTACGGCCTCAGCAGGCAGCGGATCCGAAACTGTGAATCCTCTGATTTGGCACACGACTGGGCGAGGAATGGTCCGGCCGGTCTGTGTCAAAACGGCAGTCGCGGAGCTTGAACCCCTGGCATGCACAGCCATAAAAACCAACATAAACCCATACCCCTCAAACACTTGCAACATATACAAAAATCATGGCACGTGATTCGCTCTGCTGACGCTCCCAGAGTCATTATCTGCATTTCTGGCCGGTGTGCGGGCCAGGGCAGTCACCGTGACGCTGGGTCGGTGGTTTGAAGGCAGGTTACAGGCAACAATCCAGCAGCAAAGTTTGATTCAAGGTCAGGAGAGGATCATGGCAAAGAAGGCTTCCGCGGGCGGGACTCGGATTGTGCCTCTGGGGGATCGTGTCGTACTGAAGCGCGCTGAGGCAGAAGAGAAGACTGCGGGCGGCATTTTGCTTCCGGATGCGGCAAAGAATAAGCCTCAGCGCGGCGAAGTGGTGTCTGTCGGCGACGGTCATGTGAATTCCAAGGGAGAGCGAATTCCGTTGACGGTTAAAGAAGGGGACCGAGTGATTTTCAGTTCCTACGCGGGTGACGAGATTTCGATCGGGGACCAGACTTACCTGCTGATGCGTGAGAGCGACATTCTGGCAACGGTGTGAGCACAGCCGTGGGACGAGGTTCTGCAGTTTTGAGTTTGCTGCCAGAGTGCGGTAAGCGTCTGAGACTTGTTGAACCGTGTGGAGTCGTTCTGGTGGCGACACTGAGATTTGCCTCGCGGCAGCCTTGGTGGTGATCACGGGGCGACTGAGTGTGATTTTCACTTTAAAAGCATCGAACACAAGTTTCGAGTTGAACTTAATTGACTGGAGAGAGTTGTCATGGCAGCAAAGATGATTGCCTTTGATCAGGAAGCTCAGGAAGCCATGCGTCGTGGCGTGACGAAGCTGGCACGGGCCGTGAAAGTGACTCTGGGGCCACGTGGTCGGAACGTCATCATTGAGAAGAGTTTCGGTTCTCCGACGGTGACTAAGGACGGCGTCACGGTCGCACGGGAAGTAGAACTTCCGGATAAGTTCGAGGACATGGGTGCCCGAATGGTCCGTGAAGTCGCCAGCAAGACGAGCGACGTGGCTGGAGACGGTACCACGACTGCTACGGTGATGGCAGAAGCGATCTACAACGAAGGCCTGAAGGCGGTTGTCGCCGGTGTCAGTCCGCTTGAGATGAAGCGCGGCATGGAAAAGGCCGTATCCGACATCATCGCGAATCTGAAGTCGATGGCTCAGGAGTGCCGCAGTCGCAAGTCAATCGCACAGGTCGGAACCGTTGCAGCCAACGGTGACGAAGAGATCGGTCGGATTCTTGCCGACGCAATGGAACAGGTTGGCAAGGATGGCGTGATCACTGTTGAAGAGGGCAAGAGCCTGGAGACGAACTTCGAAGTTGTCGAAGGTCTGCAGTTTGACCGTGGGTATCTGTCTCCGTACTTCGTGACCGACTCCGAAAGCATGGAAGTCGTCCTTGAAGACGCCTATGTGCTGATTCATGAGAAGAAGATCAGCAACATTAAGGACCTGGTTCCGGTTCTGGAGAAGGTTGTCAACTCGGGCAAGCCGCTGCTGATCATCGCTGAAGATGTCGAAGGCGAAGCGCTGGCAACTCTCGTGATCAATAAGCTCCGTGGCACCTTCAAGATCTGTGCAGTGAAGGCACCAGGATACGGTGATCGCCGCAAGGCCATGTTGCAGGACATTGCCATCATGGTCGGTGGCACAGCGATTTTTGACGATCTTGGCATCAAGCTGGACAGCATCGACCTGACCGATCTCGGAACGGCTCGAAAGCTTGTCGTGGACAAGGACAACACGACGGTCGTGGAAGGTGGCGGTCGTAAGGCTGACATCCAGGCACGCATCGAGCAGATTCGCCGAGAGCTGGAAAACAGCTCCAGTGACTACGATCGTGAAAAGCTGGAAGAGCGCATCGCGAAGCTGGCCGGTGGCGTTGCTCAGGTCAACGTCGGTGCTGCGACTGAAAGCGAGATGAAGGAGAAGAAGGCACGCGTCGAGGATGCACTGCATGCCACACGAGCGGCTGTTGAAGAAGGTATTCTTCCAGGCGGTGGTGTTGCCATGCTGCGGGCTTCTACGGCTGTGAAGCCTGGCAAGCTCACTCATGACGAAAAGGTTGGGTACGAGATTATCGTCCGTGCCTGCCGTGCTCCTCTGACCCAGATTGCAGACAACGCCGGGGTCGACGGCGGTGTGGTTTGTGAGAAGGTCGCGTCCGGCGAAGGTAACTTTGGTTACAACGCCGCAACCGACAAGTTCGAAGACATGGTGAAGGCCGGCGTGATCGACCCCACCAAGGTGACTCGCACTGCACTGCAGAACGCAGCCAGCGTTTCAACACTGTTGCTGACCAGTGACGCGTTGATCGCTGAAAAGCCAAAGGATGACAAGAAGTCTCACAGCCATGGTGGTGAAGACATGTACTAGGCCGCAGGACCGGGGCTAAGACTTTTCTGCACCTCTGGCGAGACTGAATGTCACTCCGAGAAGGTGCCTGAGACAATCTGTGTTCCTCGGTGCGTGTCGGATCAGTGCCTACAGAACCGCGTCTGTTCAACAGACGCGGTTTTTTGTTTTCAGCCAGCCTGGCTGACGATTTCAGACCCTCAGACCGACTGGCAGGCCACGGTTCCCTGAAATGTCACCCCGTCACGTCAACAACTCGGAAAGACAGCCGCCTCGGTTCGAACAGCGGCCACATTGCTTCGGCAATTTTGGCTGGAAGCCCCCTGTTTCATCGGCGAAATCAGCATCCCCTCGCTCAGACTCGCCGGAATTGCCCTTCGCGCCAAAACTGATGACGCCTAGACTCCAGTCGGCCCTCCGTCCGGACCAGCAGATAGCTTCCGGGCACTTTCGGACAGATTCCCTTCGATAATCCTTCCTGCCAATCATTTCTGCTTTCGTGGGTTTCCCGGCACTCATTTGCTGGCTTTTCGGGCTGGCGAATGATGGGGCTGAGCAACCGGTGTCTGGTTCCTCCCGGAAAGAAGAACAGTGTTCTTTGATCCCTGCGGTGTCAGTGCCGCCCCTTGTGCATTTCGGAACCCCCTTCTGTTGTCTGATCCCCGTTAGAAATTCCTGTGATTATGATTGCTCACTCAATCATGGTCGATCCGGTCTTTTCCTGTTGTTTTGTTTCGTCACTGTTGTTTCATGCCTGATGAGCCGCGAGCTGTCCATATCCCGGTAATGCCTCGAGAGGTGCTGCAATGGTTGCGGCTCTCAACGGGGCAGGTTGTCCTTGACGGGACGCTGGGAGCGGGCGGTCACAGCAGCCTGATTCTGAAAGCCATTGGAGACAGTGGTCGATTGATCGGGCTTGATCGTGACCCGATGATGCTTGAGCTGGCGTCCAGAAAACTCACACACACAAACGCGACCTGCGTGCGTGCGAGCTACTCGGAGGCGGCAGAAATTCTGCATCAGCTGGGATTGTCAGCAGTGGACCGGGTTCTCCTGGACCTGGGATTGTCATCAGATCAACTGGCAGATCGGCAGCGCGGATTTGGGTTTGACGCTGGCGGGCCACTCGACATGCGTTTCTATCCAAAGGAAGGTCGATCGGCGAGGGAACTTCTGGAGGAGTGGCCTGAATCTGAATTGGAACGAATATTTCTGGACTACGGCGAGGAACCTCAGGCGGCCCGCGTAGCGGCGGCAATTGGACGCCGACGTCGACGCGGGCAGGCAATCAGAACCGGCGAGGATCTGCTGGCCTGCCTGGGAGAGACTTGCGGCAATCCCGGAACGGAGCCGGGACGGACGGTGGCGACTCGAATCTTTCAATCGCTTCGAATCGCCGTCAATGATGAGTTGAAGCATGTTGAAAAGATGCTGACAGCAGTACTGCCGACGATCTTAAATCCCGGCGGCATTGCGGTGATTATCTCCTTCCACTCGCTGGAAGATCGACTTGTAAAAAATGCGTTCAAAGGACACCAGGGATGGCAGGTACTGACAAAAACACCAATCGAGGCCATGCCAGCGGAAGTGCGGATCAATCCCCGCAGTCGCCCGGCGAAGTTGCGAGCGGCGCAGTGGCTACCGAGTCAACCGGGGCCCTGAAACCCGCAACCTCAGTGAAGCCTGCAGGTAACGCACGAAAGCTGAGTCACGAGGCAAAACTCGGCATCATGGTGATCATGGTGCTGGTGTTTTCGTTCGGGTTCATCGTGTATCGCAAGATGGATCTGCACCAACAGCGGTTGACGCAGGCTTCCATTGGCGCACAGGGGGCCGTCGCATCAAACGACGCTACCGAGGTTTCCGCCGAGTCAACCGGAGACCCGCTGGAGGCAGCGTCCCGGGACGAACTGAATGCACGAGTTTCCCCTTTTGCTGATCCCTTTGGTGGGGCGACAGAGCCGCTGGCTGCGGAAAGTACTCCGAAAGCGTCAGAAGCCATCGGCATGATGCAACCAGAGCGCGAACCGACCTTTGCATTTACGGAGCCCTCACCGGAAGAGGCATCCTCGGAGACCACAGAACCGTTTCCGTCTCTCGCACCAGCGCCTTCGGAGACCAATGCCGTTGACCTGTCAGCCGTAACGACAACGTCGGCCGATGAAATGTCCCTCAGCAATGAGGAACCACAGCTTGTACTGAACACGGAGGACACCACGGCTGAGGTTAATGGCAACGGCCCAATCAGCGAGTCGGCCACGAAGGGGGATGATCAATTACTTGCGGAGTCTTCCTTCCAGAACAAGCCGCCCGCTGCAGACAGCTTTGAGGGACTCGCGGCCCAACCTGAGCCGGCTGCAGATCCAGTGGCTGATGCGGACTCATTTTCGGCCATCACAGAACAGCAAACAGTGGCAGTGGGCAGCGAAAGCAACACGGAGCTACAGCTCGACGCAGAGACCTCCGTTGGGGGACTGACAGCAGAGCGCCACGAGGAACTTGCATCCGGGGAACCGGAAATTCAAATGGAAGAGCGTGAAACGGGAACTGATGCAACGCCCAACTCGGCAGTCGAGGACGGTGGACTGAACAACGCCGACTTTCCGGAACTGGCTGCTGCGGATGCCGAGTTGCCAACACCGGGCGAAGCGGCAGCCGAACAATCCATGACGGCGAACAGCGAAGGAGCAGCAGGTACGACGGCCACCAGCGATCCTGAGCCCGTCCTGATTGCCATGGCGGAACCTAAGCAGGAGGGTGATTTTTTCGGTGGCTTCACTCCTGAAGCCGCACAACCATCGCCACCTGACGCTTCCCGCGAAGACTTTCCTGCAGCACTGGATACTACGCAGGACCGATCAGCCACCAGCAACGCAGGAAAAACATCGTCAGCGGGGTTTGATGCTGTCACGAGGCCGGCGACTCGTGAACGCCGCAACGTGCTGCGAAACGCTTCGGGGTCGGGAGCGGACGGCAAGTTCAGCCTGGCCGCCTTCAACTATCAGAATGGCTCTGCGGTTGAGGCGACCGAGGATGGGACCAAACATGATTCGGTGGTGGTCCAGCAGGGCGAGAACTACACGAAGATTTCAAAACGAGTGTACGGCACCACGCGGTACTTTTCAGCACTCGCCGTTTTCAATCAGAATCGCATTCCGGATCCCTCGAAAATGCGTCCGGGTATGATTGTGCTGACCCCGGAAGCTCACATTCTTGAAGAGCGATATCCGCAACTGTTTGTGGATCTGCAGCCGCGCGTCACAGAACCGGCGATGTTCATGCTTCTGGAGGATGGATCTCCGGCTTACCGTGTCGGAGAGCGGGAGACCCTGTCTGAGATCTCGAAGCGCTATCTGGGACGATCATCGCGGTGGGTTGAGATTTACCAGATGAATGAATCAGCGGTGAAAGATCCGAATAAGCTGAAGCCGGGAACAATTCTGGCACTTCCCAACGACGCCGCGGAAGTCAACGTGATGCAGTGACAGGCTTGAATCCGATCCAGAGACGTCCGGGGAGCGTCTGGCCTGAACCGAGGGTCACGCGCCCCGAGTACTCTGAAAGTGCATTCCGAAGGAGCAGAATGCAGCGACAATCTGAGGGAGCATTCCCGGCTGCGTATGCGGAATCCGCGACGTGTACTTTCGATTCACAGCAGGACTGATCCTTGCCGTCTGTGTTTCCATGGCCGGTATCTGGCTGGAAAAACAGACGTTGAGGTTGCGTCGTGAGGTGAGTAGCCAGCATTACCAGACGGACGTGCTGATCGAGTGGATCGTACGCAAGCGTTTGGAAACTCAGCAATTATCGGCCCCGCTGACACGCAGAATCGCGCAGGCAGATCAGGAATTGCCTCGCAGCGGCGTGCAAGCTGCGGGCCGGCAGCCTCGACGCGTGGAGCCAATGCCGTCGACCGCTCCAGGTGATACCGCGAGGCTGCGAAACCCGGAGCCGCAACTGCGTTTTCAGCGTCCGTGGATTCCGGAGGGCATCACAGAATGAGCTCACCGGACTCAGATCACCGAACTTGCCATGCACCCGGGGGACAATTCCCGGACGGTACCGATTCAGAAGGCACCAGTACGGCCCATGAGCTGGCAGCAAGACCCGCAACCAGCGGGGCACCGCAATCCGTTATCAAAACAGAGCGATCGTGGCGATCCGGTGTGGCAGCGGTCTGCATTCTGACCGGCTGGTTACTGCTGATGGCGAGGCTGATCGAGTTGCAGGGAGCACGTCGAGAGCAGTTGAACGAGCGGGTGGCGCAGCAGAGTCAGTTTCAGGAAGTCATTCCCGCGCGTCCGGGCGAGATTCTGGATCGCAATGGGCAGGTTCTGGCGATGACCGTACAGACAGAGAGCCTGTATGCGGTTCCGGAAAAGATCGATCGGCCGATGGAATGGGCGTGGCAGATCAGTTCGATTCTGAATCTGAACACCGACGAACTGTGTGAGCGGCTTCAGGAACATCGAGAGCGGCAGTTTCTGTGGATCAAACGCCGAATCACAGACGAGCAGGCGGCGTCAATTCGCGCGCTGGGACTGAAAAAGGGAACGTGGGGGCTGCGGCGCGAATACCTGCGGCAATATCTTCAGGAAGGTTATGCCTCGCATGTGGTCGGCATCCGCGACATCGACAACCGTGGTCGTGGCGGGTTGGAGGAAGGATTAAATTCTCAGTTGAGGGGCACGGATGGAATCCGAGTGATGACGCGAGACGCGCGTGGGCTGATCATGGAAGTGGAAGCCAGCTCGTCCCGGGCCCCGTCTCATGGTCGCTCCGTTGTGTCATCGATCGATCTGCGAATGCAGATTCAGGCAGAACAGTGTCTGGACGAACTGGTTGAGCAATGGAAGCCTCTGGGGGCCTGTGCGATTGTAATGCAGCCGCACACCGGTGAAATTCTGGCCATGGTCTCCCGCCCCACATTTTCGCCCGGAGCGTTGCTGGACGTCCCGGAGGCCGCGTGGAAGAATCTGGCAATCTCAGCGGTCTTTGAACCGGGGTCCACCTTCAAGCCATTCATTGCAGGCTGGGCAATCGAGCATGGTATTGTGCAGCGAAATGAATCGATTCACTGCAGTTTCGGCGCGTATCGGATGGGACCACGCCTACTGCATGATCATCATTCCTACGGGGCTCTGAGCGTCGAGGATGTGCTCGTCAAATCCAGTAATATCGGGATGGCCAAAATCGGCGAGCGACTGGGGCTGAGATCTCTGTACGAGGCGACCTGCAGCTTCGGATTCGGTCGCCGGACGGGCATTGAGTTGTCTGGGGAACTTCCGGGGCTGGTGCATCCATTTCCACAATGGACCATCTATTCACTGGGATCGATTCCGATGGGGCAGGAGTTGTCCGTGACGCCGCTTCAGCTGATCACGGCTCATGCGGTGCTGGCCAATGGAGGACGTCTGGTACGTCCGACGCTGCTGCGTCGTTCACCGGAGGTGCTGACTGCGGGACCTCGGGATGGGCTGATTCCGGAAGGGGTGGAGATTCACAGCGCGCTGATGAGTCCGGAGACAGCCGCATGGCTTGTGCAGCATCCAATGCGTAACGTCGTGGAGCGGGGAACGGGCAAAGCCGCGAGGATTCCGGGATTTTCGATGTTCGGCAAGACGGGCACCGCCCAGAAGCTGGATCCGGACACGGGCACATATTCTGACACAGCGTGGGTGGTATCGTTTGTGTGTGGAGCGCCGGCTGAGGATCCGAAAGTGCTGGTGCTGGTAATGGTCGATGAACCCACAGCCCCGGGAATTCACTATGGTGGTACGGTGGCGGCACCGACTGCCGCCCGGATACTGCAGTTTGCAACGGCTCGAGTGACGGAACTGGGGTCACCCACAGCGTCCCCGGCGAACCGCCTGACACTGGCTCCCGACCTGTCAGAAGAAACTCGGTGACCACCCAGGCCGGATCAAGGCATCGACGGTGACCACCCCTTCCACCATGTTATTGCGCAGGGTTCCACATTTGTGTGGCTTGAAATATGCTTCGCCACACGCGGGCCTGCAGCAGCCGTCGCGAAGTCGGCTGCCTAACGACAGAAGAGTTTGAACAATTTTCGCCCGGCCAAACTACCCGACCGGTAAAACTCGGTGGGTGATCCTGTGTGGGCTGCAAGTCGAGGCAGGAGTGAGACACTCCTGAATGTCTATGCTGAATGGAAGACCCGAAGCAAAGTCCGCCTGGACGCGCCGTGCACTGACGGACTACGGCATGGTGCTGGTCCTGCTGCTGCTGATGACCGTATTCAGCATTTTGACACTGAAGCCGCAGAGTTTAACGGGCTCAGAGGCTGGCCGGGATGTCGCCGAACAGATTCTGCAGCAATCGGAAATCACCGCACGAATTCTGATAGCCGTACCGACTGGAGACCTCGATCGGCTTTTTGCGGCGGGAGCCAACGCGGTGTTTCAGCAGTCCGGAGCGACACAGGTGACCACAGTAATTGGCACTCCGGCCGACGTCCGGATTCAGCTAGAAAAAATGGCTCAGAATCAGTCACTGCCGAACGCCATCGCGGTGACCAGTGCTTCTGCAGAATGGTCTGTTTTTCAGCGTTATTCGGAACCCGGTCGCAAGCAGCTGTATACTCCCGCCACATCGCTCTGGCCCGACTTTCTGAAAGTGGCCAACCTGCTGGGCGTCGCCAGCCAGACGGCGATTTACGCGATTATTGCCGTGGGCATGACGATGGTGATCATCCTCCGGGAAATCGATCTGAGTGTGGGCTCCGTGCTTGCACTCGCCTCTGTTACTGCAACAGTCGTGATCCGGGATGCGGGAGGTGGCGTGACAGCCTCAATACCGGCGATTGCTGTCGGATGTCTGGCGGCGCTGGCGGTTTCAGCCGTGGCGGGTGCCATCAACGGACTGCTGCTGACCGTCGCGAAGCTTCCCTCTTTCCTCGTCACTCTGGCGATGATGCTGGTGGCACGCGGCGCAGCCCAGCGAATTTCCGCACAGCAATCAATTGGCGATATTCCACCCGCTTTTCGCTGGCTGGGAGGCGGCAGTCCTGCCGGAGTTCCCAATCCTGTGTGGCTGATGCTGTTGTTTTACGTCGTTGCTCACTGGCTGATGACTCGTACGGTCTTCGGGCGCCGGCTGTACGCCATTGGTGGCAACCCTGAGGCCGCTCGACTGTGCGGAATTCGCGTGCAATGGATGCGATTTCTGGTCTTCACAATCAGTGGACTGCTGGCGGGGCTGGGTGGAATCCTGTTGTCATCACGATTGAATGCCGGAGATCCGAAGTATGGTGAAATGTATGAACTGGAAGTCATTGCGGCGGTTGTGGTCGGCGGAACATCGCTGCTGGGTGGGGACGGCCGCATGTTCGGCACGCTGATCGGGGCCTTCATCATCGCCGTGATCCGCAACGGAATGAATCTGATGGGCGTGGAGTCTTCCAGTCAGAGCATTGTACTGGGAGCGGTGCTGCTACTGGCGGTGATGGCCGACCAGATCAAGCGGCGTTTGCAGACAAACTGAAACGTTCAAAACAGGGCTTGTCAGTGCCAGCGGATTACGCAGCTTTCCTGCCCTTCGCGGGTGCGGCCTTCGCAGCAGCGTCCTTCGCACCAGTGGCGTCGGCAGATTCGGTATCCGGCCTGCGGATGATTCGCACCGGTTCCATGCTGGCAGGCTGATGTCTGGCTACCAGTGTCAGAACAGGTGGCATCAGAACCAGGGAGACACACAGGCAACTGGCAACACCCAGAGCCAGCAGCAGTCCGATGCTGAAGATTCCGTTGTGGGACGCCACGAGCAAACTGCCGAATCCGGCAATGGACGTCAGCGAAGTGACCAGCACACTGCTCAAAGTGTCGGACGACGTTTCATATGTCTCCCGGCCGGCAGCAATCTGCTTGCGGCAGTCGGACACGAGGTAAATTCCGTTATCGATTCCGATGGCGAAGACAAGTGGCAGGGCGATCAGATTCATCGGATTCAGTTGCAGCCCCAGCAGGGCCATGCAACCCAGCAGCACAATGCCACCAGCGAAAGCCGGCACAAGTGTCAGCACCGTATCCCTCAGATTGCGATAGTCCAGTACAGCCGCGATGAACACCACCAGCCCAAGGCAGATCAGAACAGCCAGTGAAGGGTCAAAAGTTCCATTGCGCTGGTACAGCGTATAACCAATGAAGCCAGCCACACCAATCGGAGGCAGCACAGTCAGGAGTTTCTGGCCGGGTCGCAGGTAATTCAGCAGGAGCACGAGAGCGATGACAACTGAGGCATACAGACCAATGCGGGAGTACGTTGAATCCATCCGCCCGGCTGACTCAAGAATCTGCACAGGAGTACCAGTCACGTGAGGGTCAACCGTCCTCAGTTCACTCACAAAAGCCTGCAGCGCTTTGCCATCCCAGACATCTTCACGGGGATAGATACGCAGAGCCCACTGCTGACGATTCTCACCATCAATTCGCAGGAACCGACTCTTCAGTTCACCGGGCAGATCCCTCAGATCAACGGGATCAAATCGGTCCGCACTGGCGATTTCTGAATATTCCAGCAGCAACCAGCGGGCAATCATCGTGTCGTAGGCAGTCAGAATCGCGCTGGCCTGTTTTGCCGGCGTTTTACTGAGATCGTTCAGAAACAGATCCAGAGCCGCCGCCGCCTTCTGAGCACGAGGGTGCGTGGAGGTGCGAACGCGAGCATACAGACGATCAGCCCATTGACCAACGGCAAGGTGATTTACCGGGGCAGGGGAGGGCACATTCGGAGAGACACGAGCCGCCTGCTGCTGCAGGGACTGCAGTTGCTGCGCCGTGTCCGAATCCGGCCGATCCGGCAGTTTGCTGGCCGCGTCACTGACACGAGCTACCGACCCCAGCTTCAGAAATCTCTCACGCAGGCGAATCGCATCTTCCCATGAAGAGGCAATCGATACCGCATGCAGAACCGTTTCCGTACCGGACGATTCGAGGGTGCGTTCCGCACGAACGGATTCAGCGTCCGAATCCTGCAGTTCAATCAGATTCGGGTCATACTGAACACGGCAGGTGATGCGGCCCTCGGAATAGCGAAAGGCACGCCATGCAAACAGACCGATCAGCAGTGATGCGACAGCCACAGAGACCATTGGCCACGCCACCAGCACCCGTCGAAGAATGGCGGGTGAGAACGGCTGCGGCAGGGCCGTTACTTCCACATCAGCGTCAGAAATAGCGATCAATGCAGGAAGAAACACGAAGACAGCCAGCGCGCAAAGCAGCACACCGATCGCAGAAATAACGCCCAGTTCAGCCAGCCCGGGAAAGCCCGTCAGCAACGCGGTGGAAAACGCCAGTGCCGTTGTGATGGCCGACATCAGGATCCCGGGGCCATTACTTTCCGCTGTTTCTCTGAGCGCTTCGGGAAGTTCGTACAACTCCTGACGTAGCGCGAGGTACCGGTGAATAAACGATACTGAAAAATCAATGCTCAGTCCGACCAGAAACACCGCAAAGCAGGCACTGATCATATTGACATGCCCGATGAGTGCTGTGGCAGCGCCGAAGGTCCAGCTCAGCGACACCAGCAGCGTCATCAGCGCCAGCATCGGATGCCGAACTCCACGAAAGACCAGCAGCAGCAAACCACCGACAGAGAAGAACGCCACAATGGCCGCGTTCTTCAGATCGATGCTCGTGCTCTGCATCTCGTCATGCTCCAGGGCCGGCATCCCGGTCAGTGCCAGACGCAAACCGCCCTGGTCCGGACGCTTCTCGGCTTCGACCTGCCGTATCAATTCGCGAAGCCGCGCGATCCCGCCGGAGTCAGACTGCCGACCCTCCGGACTTCCCTTCAGGGACAACTGCACAACGCCCACGGTTCCTTCATCATTCAGCATGTAGGCTGCGGCGCCGTCCGTGAGTTTCTGATCACCAGCCACCGAAATCAAATCCGGCAACGGAGACCTGAACGCAGTACGTTCCGATCGACCGGTTTCGAGTGCGTTGTGAACATAGGACGACAGACTTTCCGCCAGACGCTCAGCGGACGCCCAGGTGTTCTCGGAAACCACACCCTCATCCTGGCCCCGACGTACCTGCCCATACAGATATTCCACCAGTTTTTCCGTCCGCACCAGCTCCCATTTCTGCTGGACCACGACCTGATCGTAGGTTTTCAGCAGGGCGGCGGTTTTCCGGATTTCCTGCGGAGTCAGGAATTGAAGCGCCTTGCGACGCATGGCCGACAGATCCACTCGGGCCAGAACATTTTCGAACTGCTCGGGCTCACGGTTGAGCCGTACACCGAGCTCGTCAATGACAGACCGGATCAAACGCAGGTTCGGAGCCGGTGTTTCCACCACAACCAGCAGATCGGATTCAGTGCCGAACGTGTCCGCGTACTGCTGCCAGTTGCGTGTAAACCGTGCAGCCTGATCAGTCAAATGCGACCGGCTGGTGTGCACCTGCAGATGCGTGACTGTGAAGCCCACAGCGCCACAGGCGACCAGCAGGACCAGCCAGAGCATCAGCCTGGGACGTGAGCATGACAGCCCCACTGTCCAGCCGAGAATTCGGGCTGGCAGAGACCGCGTTGCTCCATGTTCCGATGGTCGACTCATGACCATCCCTGGTCCGGGAGAAATTGAGATGGGAAGTGAAGGCCCTCAGGAAACCAGCACTCTTTGCCGATTTACCCAGCGTTCAGCTGCGTTCGAACTGCGCACAAAGTCAGCAGTCCGGCGAAACCGTACGTAGTCGGAACATCGGCATTGGGAGGCACGCTGCTGGAGCGAAAGTAAAAATGTCCAGCGGACGCAGATGATCTTGAGGAATACCACGATTTTCCTGGACAAACTCGCGGGGTTCCGGGAAACTGGGAGGGCTGCGTTTCACTCACCGAACCGTGCATATCACTTTTCTGCCCGTCGCATTTTAAGCACACAAAGACTCTCTGTATCAACGAAAACAGACTGTTCACCGGGCCGGCACCGGTTTCGTCACCCCCCGGCGAACGTCCTCAACCTTCGGCCGGCAACACTCCAGCGTCCAGATGTTTTTTGTGACAAAAACTATGGGCCAACCAGCATCACCGATTTTATCAGGGCACATCCCGGAGCTCATTTTGACACCATCCCGCGGAACCGCAATTCCCCTGACGGCGCCCGGTCCCGGAGCCGTCGCCGCAATCCGTATTCACGCTTCACCACCGCAGGCCGAACAGGCATTCCTTTCGTTTCGTGTAAGCTCCGGCACGTCGGCAGCCGCCGCCCCTGTGAATCGCATCCTTTACGGGTCATGGAACGGCGAAGACGTCGTCGTGGTGCGACTCGAACAAGCCAGCTGGGAAATCTGCTGTCACGGAGGATTCGCAGCCATCTCGCAGATTCTCCATGACCTGCAGAATGCCGGACTGAAGGTGTTGCCAGCCAATTCCGCTGCCTGGCTCGCCGAATCCAGCTTCTCAGAATCCATTCCTGAAGACGGGAATATCGTTGACACGGCTCTGCAAAGAACGCTCATCGCCTGCAGAACGCGTCAGGCTGCAAACTGGGTTTTGCAACAAACGGACGGTCGCCTTGTGACCCTGCGGCAGCAGTTGCGATCCACCGACCCCACGATTCGCGAGGCGGCATTGCAGACAGTCCTGCAGTGGAAGTCCTGTGCGAATCACCTGACAGCACCGTTCCATGTGGCACTGCTGGGTGCTCCCAACGTCGGCAAATCATCGCTCCTGAACGCGTTAGCTGGGCGCGATCGATCCATCGTTTCCCCGACTCCCGGGACCACACGAGACATTGTGGATGCAGAAGTGATCGTCGACGGCTGGACATTTTGCCTGAGTGATACTGCGGGAATTCGGCAGACGACCGATTCAGAACTGGAACTGGAGGGCATCGCGCGAGCCCGCGCACTGCCTCAGCAACTGGATCTGCTTTGCTGCGTGACCGATCGTGCCGACGGTGTCTGTGATCCGGAAGTCATCAAACTGGCCCATCAGTTTCGCGGACCGGTGATGCTGATCTGCAGTAAGTCAGACCTGCATTTACAAACATCGGATTCCGAAACCCTCTGCGCGACTCCACCGACTCCGCGCACTCCGTCGTCTTTCACGGACTGTTATGCTCGCGTAGTCAGGGTTTCCGCGCTGACCGGAGCGGGAATGGTGGAGTTGGCACGGGAGGTGCTGACTCTGCTGGTGCCCAGTCCACCGGACGCGGAGACGGTGCTGCCGGTTCCCGGCAGCGTGGACGACCTTCTGCCGCAGGACCGGCAGGATCGCTTTGACGTGTCCTGAAAAGAAATGGTCGAGTCACACGGCCGCAGCCATCCTGCGCGCTGCAGCCGGCCTTTTTCCGACTCATCACTCGATCGCGGACATCGATTTCAGACTTCCAATGCCTCTCCGGGGGCCAGTATCACGGGTTGCGCGCTGGTCTTTGACCGAACCTGTTGCGCCCAGGCCTCAGCATCCTGTTCAATCACCGGAAACGTGTTGTAGTGACAGGGGATGGCAATGGCAGGTTTCAGCAAACTGACAGCCCGCACGGCATCCTCGGGTCCCATCGTGTAATTATCACCGATTGGAAGTATGGCGACTTTCAACGCTTCTTCACCGATCAGGGACATATCAGAGAACAAGGCCGTGTCACCGGCATGATAGACATTACCTTCGGCCGTTTTGAACAGCAGCCCGGCAGGATTTCCGCCACAGGTTCCGTCAGGCAGGATGGAGCCGTGAAAGGCGAGCGTCAGCTTCAAAATGCCAAACTCAAAGCGATGACTTCCACCGAGATGCATATCGTGAGTTCTGGCCACGCCCTGCTTGCGCAGCCAGAGTGAAATTTCGTGATTGGAAATCACCATCGCATTCGTTCGTCTGGCAATCTCTACCGCATCACCTACGTGATCACCATGACCATGTGTGATCACAATGTAGTCTGCGTCGATGGTCTCCGCCGAAGTACTTGCCTGGGGATTTCCGGTCAGGAACGGATCGATCAGAATCGACTTACCGGCAACTTCCAGTTGAAACGCACTGTGCCCGAGGAATGTCAGTTTCATAGCAGCCCTGTTTGTATTGGGGGGACCAGAAAACCAGTCGCAGACAGCCTCAGGGACGAGGCTGTACCAACCGGAACCATGGAAATTACTTCAGCCCGAGATTGGCCTGCGTATTCTGCTTGTACGCCTCGACACCCGGCTGACCATACGGATTGGTTCCCACAAGTCGCCCCTCGACAACGGTCGCCAGCATCAGCATCTGAAACAGCTGGCCGATTGCATGCTCGGTGAGTGCCGGAAGTGCGAGATCAGCAGTCGGACGACGGTCATCTGCATAGGCCTGATTGGTTCCAGCCACAGCCGCCTGCAGAATTCTGGTCAACGGTGTTCCGGCCAGCTGATTCAGCAGGTCCTGATCGAGTGCATGCGAAGGCACGGTCAGAGAAGGCAGTTGTGGTTTCCCGGGCAGCAGATTGGTAATCAGTTTGTCCCGACGCCCTGCCTGATGCTGTTGGCCGCGACTGTGCAGGTCACGCGTATTGACCACCGTCAGCGGTGTCGCCCCGCGTTCGTGTTTCCCGAGGCTTTCACTGAGTAGTTGATCGTACCAGAGGCCGACGGCTTCCAGCTTGCTTCCCCATGTGGACAGAATTCGGCAGGTCAGCCCGAGGTCGACTTCAAACGCGTGGCAGACAGCGACAAACTGCAGCACCAGATTGCTTTCGAAGGGTGCAGTTCGAAAATGCTGAGTCATGTCGGCAGCGCCCTGCAGCAGGGCACGAATGTTCAGGCCAGCTGCCGCTGCCGGCAGCAACCCGACCGATGTCAGAACCGAGAAACGGCCCCCGATGCCATCCGGGATGGAGAACACATCCGGAAATCCGGACGCCTTTGCGAGATTGCGCAGCCGACCGGATTCACCGGTCACCGGAACAATCAGATTGACTACGTCCGTGCCGAATCGCCGCTCCAGCAGGTCCCGAAAGTTGCGATAGGCGACAGCCGTTTCCAGTGTGCCACCGGATTTGCTGATCACAATGACGGCCGTTCGCCCATGCACTGAGTTGGGAAAGGTGGCCGCGCGTTCGTCCAGCAGGGACAGCAGAGCCCGTTGTTGATCAGAATCCACATTCCAGCCATCGAAGTACAGACGCGGCAGTTCCCCGCGCGTCGCCCGACTCTGTTCATTCCAGACCGGTGAACGCAGGGCTTCGAACATAGCACGCATGCCCATGTAGGACCCGCCGATTCCGAGGACCACGAGCGAGTCGGCAGAGTCCGCCAGACGTCTTCCACAGGACTCAAGTCGTGCCACAAGGCTGGCCGAACCGGAACGCTCCAGATCGGCCAGCAGCTCCTCCGGCCATTGAATAAAACCAGCATCCAGTGGCTGTTTTTCCCTCGGAACCGGAAGCCCGCTCTGCCAGTGTTCCACATCATTCAGCGTCTCGTCGCGTGCGGCGTTCAGAGCATTTTTCAACGCCGGAATTCTTTCCGGAGGCAACAGTTTCAGGGCGGCGCCTGGATCATATGACAGCAATGGCTCAAACATTTCAAAGACTCATTCCGGTGTGTTGGCGAACTTCAAGTGGCCGCTGAACGGCAACTTGCGATTCGAGATGATAGCGGAAGTGGTTGGGACAAAAAACGTCACAACGAGGCAGATTCGGGTATTCCTGTCGGTCGTGAAACCAGGCAACGTCGGGACAGCAGCACCGTTTGTCTCAAACAACACACTCCAGCCCGAAAACAACAGCAGACTGCGCGGTTGGATTCTCGCCGGCGCACGGCGTTCGCGCCGGCGGATCTGCATGTGTCCGCTGACCGGGGAGTGAGCATTTGAATGGAAGGCCGCCTGTCGCCAACGTATTTTCCTGACGCTTCGCAGCGCAATGGTTCGCACCGCTGTGCCCGCAAAGCGTCGGCAGCACCCGGCCATGGGGGAGTTCTCTGCAAGGCGACAGCTGACTTGTCAAAAAATGCCCTGATTTCCCTGACGTAGACGAACGAACCTGATATTCTCCGCCGTCCAGGCGGTGTTTCGAATGCACTACGCATTTTGCCGCTGGCATTCCTGGCCAGTGACTGCCACTGGTCAGCAGCAGTTCCCGAAAGTCGCCGGAGACAGGTACTGTGATGGGCGAACCTGATCACAGAATCAGGCCAGGCAGGTTGAGTGCCACTCCACACCGGGGGGCACGGTCGTATTCGCATGCGAGGGCATGGTTTACTTTTTTGTACCGACAACAGAAGTGGTGGCCCCCGACAGTCCGTCACGGGGCATCATGATCTGCGGAATTGGAAATATGGGCTGGGATGCGTGGCTGACGATTTTCGTGACACTGGGCGTGCTGATTGCGCTGGCGTTTGAGCGGCCGGCAGACCTGGTCTTCATGTCAGCGATTCTTGTTCTTTCACTCGCCGGAGTGATTACACCCAAACTGGCCTTTGAAGGATTCGTCAACAGTTCGCTGTTGATGGTCGCAGCGCTTTTCGTGGTCACTGCCGGACTTAAAGAAACCGGCGTGGTGGACACCATCGGCGAAAAAGTTCTCGGCCCGGCGCGAACAGAAACCGGCGGCCTGACCGTGCTCAGCCTGTTCACCATCGTCACGTCGGCCTTCATGAACAACACGCCGATTGTGGCGATGCTCATCCCGGTGGTCATTGGTTGGTGTCGAAAACACAGCGTGGCGCCCTCAAAGCTGCTGATTCCGCTGTCATTCACAACCATTCTGGGCGGCGCGTGCTCGCGCATCGGAACCAGCACCAATCTCGTTGTCGCCGGCCTGATGAAGAGCTCCGACAATCCGGAACTGGCCGAGATGGGCTTTTTTGAGATTGGCTATGTCGGCCTCCCGTGCGCCATCCTGGGCATTCTGTACATCCTGACGCTTGGCCGCAAACTGCTGCCCGAACGGAAAGAACTGATGGAACAGTTCGGCGATACGCGTCGGGAATACCTGGTGGAAATGCTGGTCACGCCAACCTGCCGGCTGATTGGTCAGACGATCGAAGCGGCGGGGCTCCGCGGACTCCCCGGACTGTTCCTCATCGAAGTCGATCGTCGAGGTTCGGTGATTGCCCCGGTCAGTCCGGATACTGTGCTGGAATCCAACGATCGCCTTGTATTCACAGGGATTGTCGACACGATCATCGATCTCAAGAAAATCCCCGGACTGGAACCGGCCGCCGAAACATCGGACCCGGTCGCCCAGCGTGAACGGCGTCGCAGACTCTGCGAAGCTGTCGTCAGTCGCTCATCTCCACTGATCGGGCAAACCGTTCGCGATGCGCAGTTTCGCTCGCATTACAACGCCGTGATTGTGGCGATCCATCGGAACGGCCAGCGAGTCCTGACGAAGATTGGCGACGTGGAACTGGAAGCGGGTGACACACTGCTGCTGCAGACCGGCGCCAACTTCGTGCAGGCACATCGCAACAATCCTGACTTTTATCTCGTCAGCAATGTCGAAGGTTCACAACCGGTGCGGCATGAACGCTGGTGGTTTGCAGTCGCCATCTTCCTCGGGCTGCTGGTCACCATGTTCTTCGCCGGAGGTGACACAGCCATGCTGGGAGCATTTGTAGCCGGTGGGCTGATGGTTCTGACCCGCTGCATGTCCGCCGCTGACGCGCGTCAGTCGGTCGAATGGCCAGTCCTGATTTCCATCGGTGCTTCCTTTGGACTTGGCACCGCACTTCAGGAAACCGGGGCTGCGGAGATTCTCGCCGGAAAACTGGTGGCCCTGACGCAGCCACTGGGGCCATACGCCACACTGGCCGCGATCTACTTTGTGACCATGCTGCTGAATGAACTGATCACCAACAATGGCGCTGCAGCTCTCGCGTTTCCGATCTGTATTCAGGCGGCAGAATTGTCAGGTTGCAACGCACGTCCGTTTGTGATGGCCGTCGCACTGGCGGCTTCGTTCGCGTTTGCATCGCCGGTGGGCTATCAGACACACATGATGGTGTTCGGTCCCGGCGGCTACAGGTTCAGCGATTTCGTCAAAGTCGGTGTTCCGCTGAATCTGCTGCTGTGGGTGGCCTCCGTCATACTGATCCCGATGGTCTGGCCGCTGCACTGAAGCTCGAAAACACTTCCGGACTTATTGTTTTGCCAGTGTTCCGTGAATCGCCTCGGAGGCGTATTCTCTGGGCAGGCTTGCCAGCAACGCCCGGGACTTTTCCGCTGTTTTGGCATCGGGATGCAGACTCAGGGCCTGATTCAGCCATTTGGCTGCTTCGGCATCATTTCCATCCCGGTGCAGAATAAACGCCACATTGTAGTGGGCGGCAGGGGCTCCCACCGCAAATGTCAGGTGCGGTAACGCCTTCTCCAGCTGTCCGGCACGCGCCAGCACAATGCCCAGCTCATAGCGACAGGACTGATCATGCGGCGCCACCTGGCAGGCGGCTTCGCAGGCCGCAATGCTCTTGTCCCACTGTTCCTGACTGCTGTGAAGCTGACTCAGTTCCAGTCGCACCTGAGCGTTGTTCGGAAAGCGACTGACCAGTCCCGTTAATATCTGTTCGGCCTGCGATACTCGTCCCGTCGTGCGTTCGATGCGTGCCATGCCAAGATGGGCATCAACACACTCCGGATAGGCGATCGTGATTTCGCGATACTTCTTCATCGCCTCGGCGTATTCGCCCACGTCTTCCTGATACCGAGCCCAGGCCAGGAGATTTTTCTCGGTATTCCTGCGGAAGGTCCTGCGTGCTTCATGGAACTCCGGGCTGAGTTCGTCACTCGCCCCTGCAGCATCAGTTCGAAGCAGATCGCGAGTGCGCGACATGGCAGTGGAAATGCCATCCGCAACACAACCAGTACTCAAACCGGCGATTGTGACCACCAACGAAGACAGCATCAGTCTGCGAACCACTGGAACACTCCTGTCAGTGACACGTCGGTCACAGCAACATGACTGTCCGGAGCAGATCATCAGGGCGCGCGACTGCCGATTCGTTTCTCCGGACGCAACAGTCATCGAATTCGGAACAGGTCCGCAGACAGGAAAAGTCGTTCGAGCCTATCCAACCGACACCCACCAACAGGGCAAACCGGCAGTCCTGCAGAACGCGACGTCCGGTTCGGCAGAATCTGCCGGCCCTCACCTGCATCAACCGCGACGAATGCCCCAACCTCAGAGCAGGACTATCACGGGCGGTTAACCGGCGATGCCCACACATCACACGGGATTACCTCGAGCCGCCACCGGATCCGCCAGTTCCACCGCCCACACCTCCAGCGCCGAAGCCTCCACCACCGCCTGCTGCTCCCGCCCCACCACCACCGGCACTTCCCAGACGCGGCGTGGGGATCGAATCGCGATACATGTCACTCATTGCCTGAATCTCAGCAGCCGGACGCCCCGTCCCCCGACAATCGCGCAGCGTCACCGGGATCGGTTCACCGGAAATCTGAAACTTCGCAACGGCATCTTCCACTGCAGTCATTCGCACGGCGTTGTTCACTTCATTGTGCGTGGATTGAACGTACACGCTGCGGCGCGATTCCGGGACATGGAACAGAATGTATTCCAGGTGTCGCTGCCCCGCGGAATTCAGTTCCTGACCTTGCGCTTCAAAGTGATGATCGAACAGCGTTGTCTCTTCCTGCCAGCCGAGCGCTGTCTGCGTGTCAATCATCGACCACACCGCCTGCTGATCCTGACAGGTGTAGGGCAGCGGCCAGTAGTGTTGGGAATGATAGATGTGGGAAAACTGCTGTTTCGGGGCCGTCGATCGTGGACGAGCCGGCCACACCTTCCCTTTGTAGTGTGACTGACGTACGCCGGGGGGCAATTCGCCCTTCTCGGCCCACCACTGCTCAGACCCCGGTTCGTGACGACTGGTGGGATCTTCGTGATAAAACAATCCCGTCCCTGCAGAGCAGCCCGCAGACACACTCAGACAAAGCAGAGCCAGTGATTGGGCGCGGATCCTCATGGGCTGTTCTCACAGACGCTTTTGATCGACAAACTGACATCCCTGTCCGGCGCACGAATCCGGCTCGGCCAACGGCAACCAACATCGAGGGCTCGACAGTCGAATCGCCGGCATTTCCTAATTCGGCGATGCCAGCGGGTTGATATCACCGAAAACAGCCGGCAAAGGCCGTTAAAGGCATGCAGGGAGGTAAAGTCCCCCCGGCCGTTAAATCCTTCCAAGTCGCTACAGAACCTTTAGCCCGCAGCCTGCCTCTGTTTTTCCCCGGTTGCCACTCGTCATCCCTACCTCCGCTCCGGAATACCTGAAAAACAGGGTAATCTGTTCTCTGTAACAACAGATCTGCAGTCCGCCACGGTCGGGCCTCTGCTGATCGTCCTGCCGAGTTTCGGTGACGCTTCGGTCATCGTCGCCTCGGAAAATTGGCAAAGCTCGCACTGCAAATCCCGGGAATCCCCTTCATTTCGATCTTTCGGAGTACTCGATGCCGCCCCTGCTGAAACAATCAGCAGCCCCCTTCTCCAGAGAACTGCCTCCATTACTCACCCCGCTCTACAACGCGAAGGTCGGGACGTGGCTGGTTGTTTCCGATGGTGAATATCTTTGTGGCTCGGCGCCCGAGGCTCAGCTCCAGCTTGATATTTCCGGAATCGAACCGCGGCACTGCCTGCTGACATTTTCTCAGCAGACCCTGTTACTGACCCGCATCAGCCGACGTGTCTGGGTGAACGAACTTCCCGTGATGTCTCACGTCTTCCTCCAGCCCGGAGACGTGATCTCACTCGGAAGCGTTTCGTTCCGGATAGAAACCGCAGATCCAACCAGCGAACTGGTCAATGATCCGGAAAAGCCGCTGCTGCACCTCGGAGATGTTCAGTCATCGAATGTCACCTATGTCGGACACTCCGATCAACGCTTCACGGACGTTTTCACCTGCAATCGCTCGGACAACGACGCAAGTAACGCCGCCACACTCGCCGAGATCCGCGAACAGGAATTGCTCCTGCTTCGCCGTGAATCTGAAATCGAGCAGAAGGAAGCCGGCCTTAACGCGGCCAGTGAACGCCTCAAGCACCTTCAGCAGAATCTGCAGGCCAGCCGAGAGGTCCTGGAACAGAAGCAGTCAGAGTTCCACACAAACCAACGGATGTTTGAGGAATCACGGGCGTCGTTCATAAGCGAGCGGCAGCGTCTGCTTCACGAGGCAGAGGGGATTCAGCAGCAGCACGCGACACTCGCCGCAGTCTCGGCACAGTTGACGGCAGCCACAGACATCACAACAGCCCTGCAGGCACAGCTCGATTCCGCTCTGAGTTCCCGCGACGAAGCACTGGCCAGGCTGGAACAGGCGACACGCGAGTCCGACGCACTGACGCAGCAACTTCAGCAGACCACACAGCTCATCGCCGCACAGACCCACCGAGCGGAGGCACTGCAGTCAGAGCTGCAGCTGCTGCGTAGCGGAACCCTCGATGATCAGCAGGCTCTGGGGGAACAACAGCGTCAGATTCAGACGCGTCAGCAGCTGGAGCAGGAATCACTCGCGATTAAAGTACGACAGCGGGCAATTGAGCAGTCACGTCTGGAACAGGAGTCACGGGCTGAGGGGCTGGAAGCCGCGATTGCAGAACTGGATTCCCGTGCTGCGTCTGTTCAGGAGCGCGAAGCTCGGGCCGAGTTGACACACCGCGAGGCAGAGTCGCTGCGTGAACACTGGATACAGCAAACGGCTCGACTTCAGGCGCAGCAGGAAGATCTTCAGCAGCGTCAGAACGCACTCAATCAGATTTCCAGCGAACTGGAACAGCAACAGCAACAGGTGCTCGCCGCACGTGCCGCAGCGGAAACAAATCTGCACAACGCCCGCCGCTGCGAAGCCGACTCACAAATGCAGGCTGCACAGCTCTCCACGAGACAACAGGAGCTGGACGCGTATCACGGAACTCTCATTGCGCTGCAACAGGCTCTGGAAGTTCAGCAGTCCGAACTCCACGACAGAAAGACACAGCTCGCAGATCTGGAATTCACCCTGCAGCAACGCGAACAGGCGATGATTCTGCGGGAACAGGAGTTGGAGCAGGCACTCGAAGCAACGTCAGTTGCCGGACCTCTGGAAGAACTTGAAACTCAGCGTCAGCAGCTCAGCAGCCGTGAACAGGCACTCGCCGCACAGGACCTGGCTCTGCACCAGCGTGAGTCCGAGCTGGAATCGTCCAGGCTCACCCTGCAGGAGCAATTCCGGCAGTTCCAGCAGCGGGAACAGGACATTCAGGCTCAGGCTACCGAGGTCAACGAAAGAATTGCGGAATGGCGCAACGAACGTCGGCACCAGCGGGAAGCGCTTGCAGCGAGGGAACAACAGCTGTCACAACAGCAGCTTGATCTGCAGGCAGCAACCGCGGCACTCAGATCCGGCCAGAAGGACCTCAACGCACTGCAGCAAAGGCTGGCCACAGCCAATGAGCAACTGGAAATTCGTCGGCAGTTACTTCAGGACCAGCAGGAGGAACTGACCGCGGAACGCGACCATGCCATCGCAGAACTGGCATCCTCACGAGTCATGATTGTCGAGCTCCGAAATGCGCTTGAGCAGACACGGTCAAAAAATGCCATAACGGCTGAGTTGAAAGCCCGACTGGCTGAGCAGGATGCGCTCATCAACCACCTGCACGAAGCTGTCGCGAGCTCGAGGGAAGAACTCGTCGAGGCACGAGAGCACGCCGAGCAGATGAGTCAGCTGGCCACCGAAGCCGCCCGGACTCCTGCTCAGGATCAATCGGAACTGCTCAGCGTGATCGCGGCACGCGACAAGATGATTCGCGATCTCCAGACACAATTGCTGCAGACACGCGCGTCCATCGAGCAGGAGGCAGAGGGATTCAGCAGATCGTCGAAGCAGCATCTGGAACAACAGGCAAGCCTGCAGAAGCAGTTAATGTCGGCCGAAAAGGGGCTACGGGATCGTGATGTCCTGATTCGGGAGTTACGAAATCACCTGGCCGCCATGTCGGGCAGGCAGCAGCAACAACCACCAGCACCTGTGATTGCCGGCCCCCCAGGACGGCAGGAAGCACCTGAAGAGCCGCTGGATGACAGCCCCGACGATGTGATCAGCAACCTCAACTCATCTGATTTTTTTATCAACCTCGGGGCAGCTCCCGAACCATCCACAACCACGACCCAGACATCGTCCGCCTCAACACCGGTTCCACGACGCGACCAGTTCCTTGAACTGGATGTCGATCATCCGGATGATGAGCCGGCCGCGGCTGAGGATGAGTTTCTCCCATCGATCACACCAGCCCAGCCGGAATACTTCAGCTCAGGGCACTCACGCCAGACGACACTGACCACTCCTGCGGAGCCCTCGACCGGATTCAGGAATGCTGATCTGCAGACGCCGGGTGCTCTGAGTGCGGAGCTGATTTCACTTCTGGAAATGGACTTTTCGCTCAACAAGCCTCAGATCCTGGCCAGATCGGAGACCGAGCAGCATTCGGTATCTGACGGCATGATCCTCGACCGGGGACAGCTTCCCCAGGCCGAAGAGCCCCAGCAAAGCCTGCAGACGACAACGGGTGCTGCCATTGAAAGCGGATCCGTCGAGATGGCAGCTCACGGGCCGGATATCGACGTTGAGTCACAGTCCGAGACTCCAGTCTCCGACTCAGTGGAATCAGAACAGGCCGTCCGCCTGTTCATGGAAAATCTGCTCTCGAACCTGCGCGGCAATTCATCCTCGTCAACTGGTCAGGGATCGGAGAAGGAACGAGGCCAGCACAACCACAGCTTTGCCCACGAATCAACACCCGCCACGCCATCGCAGACCCGAACTGCGACCTCCGACTTCAGTAGCGAACGTAGCGCACCGGTCTCGTTTATCGACCGCTACCTGTCCGGTCAATTACAGCTGGGCGATACACCTGATAGTTCCAATCCCGTTGCCGCAGCCCCCTTCGCATCAGGCGAAGGATCGCTGTTGCAGTCTCCCACGGTTCTGCTGCCGAGACCCAGAACAGACCTGCGAAAACTGCGAGATGACATGCAGAGCATTCGCTATCTGGCCACCAAGGTGGCCGAGCAGGCGATTGTCCACCACACCATCCGGCAGCAGACATCAGGTCTGTTGCCACGTGCCGCTGCCGTGGTCGGCTGTCTGTCAGTTCTGGTCTGGCTGAAGCCGTGGTTACTGGTATGGATTCAGAATCCGCTGTACGTCGAGTGGGGCACTCTGTCGCTGCTGCTGGTCAGTTGTCTTGAGCTGTTTCGCAAGCTGATTTCCACCATGCTGTTGCGACGTGCACGTACGAATGTGGGCACCAACTTCCGTCGCAGACGCACGCATGGTGACACGCAATCGCTCCGCGTGTCCGACCAGGACCTGCCGGTCGATCCATCCGATGACGCCCCGATCTTCTGACTCCGCGCGGAGTACAACAGTCGAGCTGCTCGTAACTGAAGCAAATGCCGATACGCACGAATCTCCCGTCACGTGCGACACACTCTGCTCTGCCTGCTCGGTAAAAGCCCCGGTTGTCCTGGGCGAGTCAGCCACGAACCTGCAGCAACTGGCACCCACCCCGCATGGACCTACCGCGAATTCCATTTTTTCCGGGCTGGACTCGCTGCGATGAAGCGTCACAATACACGACAGCCGCAGGTCGGCTGGCAAAGCTGGTGGCATTTGACGGGCACTTCCCCCCCGGGCCGCCTGCAGAATGCCGGATGACCTCCTGCAGCAGGCAACGCTGGTGCCCGGCAGTAGCCGCCAGGCAAAGAAAAACCAAACCCTGAATTCGTCAGCAACAGCTCACTCAGGGGGATCTCAGTTCCGGAAGCTGATTGTTTATGGCAGCGTCGAATCAGAAAAAGAATGGCAAAGCAGCGGTTTCGGATACTGACCGCCAGATTGTCTGCTCCAATCGCCGCGCGCGCCACGAATACGATGTCCTTGACGAGTTGGACTGCGGATTGGTTCTGACCGGAAGTGAAGTCAAAAGTATTCGCAATCACAAGATCACGATCGAAGAAGCCTACGCACGCGTTGATAATGGGGAAGTCTGGCTTGTGGACTGCGATATCGCAGAGTACGCGCAGGCCAGTATTTACAATCACGCCCGCCAGCGAAAACGTAAACTGCTGATGAACCGCAGGGAGATTCGCAAGTTTGCGGAGGCTGGAGAAAATGACGGTTTAACGCTGGTCCCACTGGCCGTTTTTTTCCAGCGTGGGATTGTCAAGCTGCGACTGGGGCTGTGCAAAGGGCGACGCCAGCACGACAAGCGAGAACGCATGAAGGAAGCCAGCGACCGACGGGAAATGCGGGCCGCGCGGATGAAGTTCCATCCCCGCTGATCCCGGCAAGCCCCCCTGTGGAAGTGCAAACTCAGCGAGAACGGTCCGAACAACCACAGATTGCAAAGACTTACGGCGTTCCCGGTGGGAAATTCATCAGCCACAGCATTTCGCGACAGATCTGCGCCGAACGTTCCAGATATCGCATGGCCTCTGATGGCGTACCATCCGCCTCTTTGGGATCTTCATAACGTACGGCCACTCGCACCGCACAGCCCATGGCTACCGGACAATTCTCATCGGCGTGAGAACAGGTCATAACAGCGCAATAGCCCTCCTGTGGATTCGGGGGCGCATTGAACACCTTGGAAAAACACACCTGCGCCGGCAACGTCGCAGAAGCCCGAACCTGATAGTGGGGATTCTGCGCTGTGCTGTCGTCCGGTTCCACCTGCAATCCGGCAGCACGCAGTGCCACCACCGCGCGAGGATTGAGCGCAGTCGCCTCGGTTCCCCCGGAGAACGTCTGCACCCCCGGCTGGCCATAGTAATCGGCTGCCACCCGCGCCCAGATTTGTGACAAGTGACTGCGTCGGGAATTGTGCGTGCAGATAAAGGTAAGCAAGGCCGGCCGGCCCAGTTGCTGCTGGCCGCGGATATAATTCTGAATGGTCCGCAATTCAACTCGCCGCTCCGGCGGAATCAGAGCCGATTCTCGCTCGCGCGCCTGCAGATACTGCAGGACTTCCGGAAACAACAGGCCTTTACGATCCTGATCAACTGAAGACATTTGCAAGCTCCCCGTCAAAAAAACACGCCTGTCACGGACACCTGTGCTCAATTATTTGTCCTGTTTCGACTGATCTCGGCTATCCCAGAGGATTGCGGCCAGTGGAACAGCCATGATGGCTCCCAGTACAGGCGCTGTCAGATAGATCCAGAGGCCGCGGAGCTGACCGGAAACCACTGCGGGTGCCAGCGAACGTGCCGGGTTCATCGATGCACCACATATCGGTCCGGCAAACATAGCTTCAAGTGCGATCAGAGCCCCGATGGCAATCGCTGCGATGATCCGTTTCTCCCCGAACTCGGGCCGAAGACTGAAGACCATCATCATCAGGATCAGTGTCAGCACGGCCTCCATGATAAACGACTGCAGGGCAGACCCTGATGGCTGAGTCGCGCCAAGGCTGGACTGATCGGGGAACAGTAGTCGCAGCAGCAGGCTGGCACAAAACGCACCCAGGACCTGCGCACTGCAGTAGGGCAGCACCAGACGTCGCTCGAATCGCCCCGACAGGGTCAGAGCAAGTGTCACAGCTGGATTCAGGTGCGCTCCTGAAACTTCGCCAACGGTGAAAATCATGCACAGCACAATCAGTCCGAAGGTCAGGGCAATCCCGGCGTGTGAAATGGCACCACCGCTGACATTGTTGGCGACAATTGCGCCAGTCCCGGTGAATACGAGGGCAAACGTACCAAACCACTCTGCCACGAATTTCTGCCTGGTTGTCGGCGTTATGCTTCGCATTCAGAATCTCCCTGTCGCCGACGCACTGAAACTTCCTTCATCAGACAGAATCCCTGCTCCAGCAGCGATCGCACACACACATCAATGACGCGGTAATAAACCAGATTGCCCTCGCGTCGCGCGGCGACAATTCCGAGATCTGCGAGTCGCTGAATCTGATTGGAAACGGCCTGAGCCTTCATTCCGACCGTTGCCGCCAGCTCGGTCACACACAGTTCGTCAGCGCGAATCAGGGCATGCAGGATCCGAATGCGCGTCTCGCTGGCCAGCACTTTGAAGACCGAGGCCATACCTGCAGCCTGGACCGGATTGAGCAGTCGCTGTTGTCGCAGTGACGTCAATGATGAGCAGCCGGCAGTGGCGGAAGGCCGAACCATGGAGAATCCGAAACAGTCCTGGAAGCAGACATCAGCGGTGCTGGAGACGAGGGCCGGCGACCAATGATCTCCGGATCAGCCGCGGGCTTCACCCACAGCACTCTCCTACTATTACACAATTCCACCACATTGTGTAACACCTGTCCAGCGTCCACAAATTGTTTTCGGAGTTGTCTGTCAGGCAGGTGATCATTTTTCCGGAAGCCTGCCACGCGTCCCTGAATTCGTTACACTGCCAGAGGACCAACCTGTTGCCGCCTCTGTGCAGACTTGCCCGGCCCCGGACGCAAGAGCGGTAGCGGCGGACGAAAACCGGCAGTCCGACTTTTTCCTGAATGGGGACCTGAATGAGCAGCTCGAGTAAATCCAGCCCTGCCGGCACGGACGGGGAATCCGGCGCGACAGGAACCGGCCTGTCTTCCGGCGATCGCTTAAGCAGCTACGCGTGGCTGGTTGTCGTGTTGTTGTTTCCGGTCGCTCTGCTGAACTATCTGGATCGCCAGATGCTGGCGGCGATGAAAACGTCGATGGTCAACGACATCCCCCACATCAACACGCAGGCCAACTGGGGAATCGTGCTGGGTTCTTTCAAATGGGTTTACGCACTGCTCAGTCCGTTTGGAGGGTACGTGGCGGATCGCTTCAGCCGACGTCATGTCATCGGGCTCAGTCTGCTGGTCTGGTCGGCGGTCACGTGGTTTACGGCCTATGTCGAATCCTATGAGCAGTTGTTGTTCATGCGAGCTCTGATGGGTGTCAGCGAGGCCTTTTACATTCCGGCAGCACTGGCGCTGATCACGGACTATCATGTCGGTCAGACCCGATCGCGAGCAGTTGGAATTCATCAGGCGGGCATTTACACCGGACTGATCCTCGGAGGATTTGCCGGTTATGTCGCAGAAGCTCCGACACTGGGGTGGCGGTTTGCGTTTTCCGCCTGCGGCATCGCCGGTGTGCTCTATGCCTTCCCGCTGCTGCTGGTTCTTCGAAATCAGGTCGTGGGAGTGCGTCCGAAATCATTCAGTCCATTGCAGTCGGTATCAGCGTTGCTGGGCAATCGCAACTATTTACTGCTGGTTTTGTACTTCACTCTGCCGGCGATTGCCGGCTGGGTGGTGAAGGACTGGATGCCTGACATTCTGAAGGAAAAGTTCCAGCTGGGACAGGGGCGTGCCGGACTGGTGGCCACGTTTGTGCATCCGGCATCGATTCTGGGTGCCGCACTTGGCGGGTTTCTGGCGGATCGCTGGATGCGACGCACCGCCCGGGCGCGGATTCTGGTCAGTGCTTTTGGCATGGCCATGTTTCTTCCCGCGTTGTTCTCCGTTGGCAATGCGCCCACAGCGCAGGTCGCGGTGCTCGGCCTGATTCTGTTCGGGGTAGGCTGGGGATTTTTTGACTGCAACAACATGCCTATTCTGTGTCAGATTACGCGTCCGGAACTGCGTGCGACCGGCTATGGGATCATGAATCTTGTCAGTATCAGCTGCGGCGGCTTCGGCGACTGGGGCTTCGGTTATCTGCGCGATCATGATGTGCCATTGAACCTGATCTTTGGCGCCTTCGCGCTGGTCGCCGGACTCTCCATTCTGGTTGTTCTGCTGATTCAACCTCAGCCCCCGGAAGAGATCTGTGAACAGGTCTGAGCTGCCAACACCGAATGCACAGCGGCATGCACATTTGCCTGTTCCGCCAGCGGTGCCCGTGGCCACCAACCCTGCTGCGCGACGACCGGAGCGAAACTGGCAACTGCTGGTCGCGGGCCTGCTCCTGCTGGCGCTGGGAGTCCGCATGGCGGCGGCACTGGTGATCGATCAGCAGGTGACAGCAGCGGGCCGGAAATTCCTGATTGAGGGCGATGCCAACGGCTATTGGGAACTGGGGCAGAAGCTCGCCAGTGGTGGCGAATACGCCATTCACTCCCCACCGCGCCGCATCCTCAGAACACCTGGTTTTCCACTGTTGCTTGCCGTATCGATCCGGATTTTCGGTGACAGCATCTTCGCCGCATCACTGCTGCTCGCTGCACTTGGAACGGTGTGCTGCTGGCTGACCTGGCTCTTCGCAAGGGGTCTCTTCGGCCGTGGCGTGGCCGTCTTCACGCTGCTGCTGACCGCGATTTCGCCTCTGCAGGTGGGCAGCAATGTCCAGATTCTGTCCGAGACGTGGTTCACGTTCTGGGTCCTGCTCAGCCTGTGGACGCTCCGGCCATTTCTCCCGGACCTGACATCTGGCGATTCTTCACCATTATCTCCATCCTCGCCAGAAAGTCCGGCAATCGAAAACCGCCCCCCGCCGCTGTGGTGGGCCTTCCGGGCCGGCCTGGTGACAGGCTTCGGTGTGCTCGTTCGACCGGGCTGGATCTTATGGCCGCTGCTGGCCTGCGGCTTGTTAATCCTGTCACCTCGAGTGCCGCGTCGTTCCCGTCGTCTGTTGATGAGTGGCGTCGTGTGTCTCGGCTGCTGGGGCATGCTGCTGCCGTGGGCTCTGCGAAATGCCTCGGTCTGCGGTCACATGGTCTACACGTCACTCTGGTCGGGGCCAAGTCTCTACGATGGGCTCAACCAACATGCCACGGGAGCCAGTGATATGCGATTTCTGGATCAGGAAGCCCTGTACAGCCGCTTTTCAGAATACGAGGTGAACGAGCAGTACAAGCGGCGTGCATGGCAGTTTGCCATTCAGAATCCGGAGCGAGTGTTCTGGCTGGCGCTGGCGAAAATGGCTCGATATTTGAGTCCTGGGCTGCAGGCTTCCGGGTTTTCCGGAGGGTATTTCTCTCTAATCTGCTGGATTTGGTACGGATTTTTCTGGACATTCGTGTTCACTGGCGTTCTGAGACTTCGGCGGCACCTCTTTCCCCTCGCGCTGCTGGCGTCACCTTTTCTGCTGTTTTTGCTGGTTCATATGGTATTTGTGGGCTCCGTCCGATATCGTTTGCCTGCGGAATTCCCGCTTTCGGTGATTGCTGCTTATGGAATGGCATCAATTCTGCACCGCTGGTGGGGAAAGCAAACCGACTGCCACACAATCAATGCGGGCTCCATGTCGCCGGATTGAAGGGCAGGGCTGGGTTTTCGGCAGGGATGCATGAACGTCTTTTCAGTCCTCAGATGGATGCTGGTCCTCGTTGCAGCAGCGGTGGTCACCGCGTGCGCCGGGGGCGTGTATGTCTGGAGCCGCTGGGACGGACTGATTCGCGGCCAACTGGCACAGGTTTTCGACCGGCAAGCCCCGGACCTGTTGCTGCATGTCGACGAGATACACCTGCACGGCACGTCTTCACTGCAGCTTCAGGGTGTCGAAATACGCGACCGAGCCAGTTCTGAATTGCTGCTGCGGATCGGTCGCATGAACGCCACAGTGGATGAGGCACAGCTGGTAGAGCGTCAGGCGATGCTGATTCGTCGTCTGGAACTTCAGGATGTGGAACTCCTGCTCCGCCGCACAACCTCGGGACGCTGGAACTGGCAGGACTACGAATTCCATCGGGACGAAACGGCCATTTTTATTCCTCCCGTGGTCACCGTGGCCGATTTGCGTGCCCGCGTGGTGCTGGAGCATGGGGAGCACGTGGAGCCCGCGGAATTGCAGCTGCGTGTTCCCGAGTTTCAGGCCGTTCCCGGTTCCGGTACGCTGTACGATTTCCTCGGTGACCTCGTACTGCCCGGCGCGGGAACGTTATCACTTCGTGGCGGCTGCAATCTGAAAAATCGAACATGGTCGATCGCTGGACGCGTCCGCGATGTCACGGCGGATCAGAGTCTGATTGACCTCGCTCGATCAACGACTCCCCAGTTCACCCGGAAGCTTGGGGAAATAGAAGAGGCACTCACCCGGGTTCTGCCAAAACCACCTGCGGAACAGGTGCAAACGCTTCCGAATGCCTCGGGGACACTCAGCCTCGGGACAGGGCATGCAGCGCCTCGCTTCGTGGGACTGCTTGACGTCGACTTTCACGCTCAGCGAAAGGCCGACGCCGAGGTCCCGGATCTGCAGCTGAAGGTGGATATTCGTAATGGCAATCTGTCCTGTGCCGCCTTGCCGTTTCGTTTTAATGGAATTGAAGCCACACTGTTTTTCGACAATCGGAATGTGATCGCTCGTCTGAAAAGTGCACGGGATGGCGAAACGCTCGTTTCCGGCCATTTTCAGATGCAACTCGGCGAGAATGCAGAGGCCCCCGAGGCCTCCGTACATGTCGAGAACTTTCCGATCACCATGCAGCTCAAACCACTGCTGCCACCAAAGACTCAGCGTTTTCTGGATCATTTTCAGCCGGGTGGACGGATCACAGGCGACGCCAGGCTCCGCCGGTATCCGTCCGGAAAGTGGCTGCCCACATCCGTCACTGGTGTATCGCGCGATGGCAGTATGCAGTTTCATCGTTTCCGACAGACGGTGACGGCGATTACCGCAGAGCTGAAACAGCGTCCACTGGACAGCAGAGCCACCTCCATGGCGGATGTTGTCTTTGACGTGAACGCCACGGGTAAAGTGGGCACGGAACCAGTTACAGCCGTTGGCTGGCTTCGTAATCCGGGCGCTGAGATGGAACTTCGGTTCGACGTTCAGACTGACAACCTGCCGCTCGATACAAGATTTCGCGATGCGTTGGACGAGCAGGGGCGCAAGGTAATTGAGTCGCTGAATCTGACGGGGTTTGCGCGAGCAGATCTGGCCTGCTATCGGGCTCCCGGACTGGATCAGCCTACGGACATTGTTTTGAAGGGCAACGTACGTGACAGCCGCCTGCGATTTCGTGGCTTTCCCTACGACATTGAAAAGCTCAGCGGCGAAGTTGAGTTTCAGTCGAAGCAGAAGACATGGACCTTTACCAACCTGCAGGGCTGGCATGGTGAGGGCGAGATTACAGGAAGTGGTAAGTTTCGCGGCCTGCCGGCCCCCGGTGTCCTCGATCTAACCGTGACCGCCCGCGGCGCGGCGCTCGACGCTGACCTGTTCAACTCACTCAACCCCGCATCACGTTCCATCTGGACTGTTGTCAATCCTGAAGGACGTGTGAACCTGACGACGGCCATCTCCTGGACCGCTCTGCCCGGACGCAAGCCGATCGTGCGGCTGCAGGATGCTCAGGTCTATGACGCGGTCATCTGTCCACGACCATTTCCCTATCGCATGAAAATTCAGACGGCGACACTGAGTTTTGATCCGAATGATCCGCGGGCCGCGGGCCGTCAGCACTGTGAGATCCACTCGCTGCGTGCGGAACATGAGGGATCTCCCATCACTGCAGGTGGCTGGGCGGAAGTCGGAGCGGACGGAGAGTGGCAGGTGCATCTGAACAACGTCAATGCCATCGACCTGCGCCCTGACGATCAACTCCGCGCTGCGCTCCCCGGCAGTTGGCGGGAAACCCTGTCTCGACTCGCGCCCGAGGGCACTATTTCGCTCGAATCCTCAGAGATGGATTTCCGTGGAATGGCGGACAATTCGGTAGCCCCCACCGCCGCCTGGCGCATGAACTGCCGCCTGAAGGACTGCCGCATTTCTGCCGGACTTGACCTGAGCGGAATTTCCGGCCTTGTCAAAGCCAATGGGTCATGGGACGGTCATCAGCTGATCAACGAAGGTGACCTGCGGCTGGATCGAACGGAAGTGCTGGGAATGAATATCGGGGGCATTCGTGGCCCCTGGCTGATGACGGATGATGAACTGGTGCTGGGAAATCGCGATGTGATCCTCGGGCGAGTCAAACCAGCCGAGATTCCCACGACACAGCGCATCCAGGCTCAGGCCTTCGGCGGTGTGCTGGAAATGGACGGTCTTGTCGATTTGACCGCAGGCAGCAGTTATCGTTTTTTTGCAGAGCTGAAAAATGCCCTTCTCGAAGACTACGCCCGACAACATGCCCCGGAACAATCCAGTCTGCAGGGAGTCGTCAATTCGTGGATTTTTGTGACCGGAGATGGCAACACGCCCCGAAATCTGAAGGGCAAGGGTCAGGTCCAGATTCACCCCGCCGCTTTGTACGAAGTCCCCGTTGTTCTCGAATTGCTGTCCGCCATGTCTCGACTGAATTTCACTGTCTCCAATCGAACGGCTTTCAATTACGCCCTTGTTTCCTTTGACATCCACGACGAAGCATTCTGGTTTGATCCCATCGACCTGATTGGCGACGCGCTCTCGCTGCGCGGGCGCGGTCGTATCGGCTTCGACAGTGATGTGGTCATGGACTTTTATTCCCGACCGGCTCAAAGCCGTTCCCCGCAGAACCTGATCGGCAATATGCTGATGTCCAGCGCTACACAATGGGTCACCGTACAGGTGCGAGGAACAACAAATCGCCCCCAGACCACCGTCAGCACGCGGCCTCAGATGGACGAAAACCTGCGACAATTGCTGAGTACTTTCGAGCCGCGACCGAATGCACCAATCCCGGGACTGGTCATTCCCCGGGCCTTTGGATTACCCTTCGGGCAGCAGGGCCTGCGACCGCGCTGATCTGACGCCCGATGAGCGTCTCCCGGGATCACTACTCGCCTATCTGCTGTCCTGCAGTGTTTCTAATCCCCTCCTCCACGGAATCTCGTTTCATGCTTCATGATGTCTTCCAGAATCTGACGTTGCTGCTGTTGACGGCAGCCTGCTGCAGTGTGCTGTCCGACCGGACAATCGCTCAGACGGCCGATCCGGATGCCGCATATGTTCCCGGCCCGGATTCAAACCGTATCGAGGGCGTCCCACAGGGAAAACTGACCAGCCATCAGTGGACAAGTTCCATCTTTGAAGGCACCACTCGCGAATACTCCGTCTATGTCCCGGCTCAGTACGATGGAACCCAGCCAGCCTGCCTGATGGTGTTTCAGGATGGTCATGCGTATCTGGATGAACAGGGGCAATTCCGCACCACTATCGTTATGGACAACCTGATTCACCAGGGTGCGATGCCTGTCACCATCGGACTCTTCGTCAACCCGGGACACAGTGGCGGACCGATTCCGGAAAATCGCTGGCGTGCGTCCAATCGTAGTTTCGAATACGACACGTTGAGTGATCAGTACGCACGGTTCCTCATGCAGGAACTGGTGCCGCACGTGGAACAATCCATGAAACTGAACTTGTCACGTTCTGCGGCTGATCGCGCGATCTGCGGCATCTCCAGTGGGGGCATTTGTGCCTTTACCGCTGCCTGGGAGCATCCTGAGTGGTTCAGCAAAGTGCTCAGCCATGTCGGCAGCTTCACCAATATTCGCGGCGGACACAATTACGAGGCACTCATCCGCAAGACTCCCCCCAAACCGATTCGCGTGTATCTTCAGGACGGCGAAAACGATCTCGACAACGAACATGGCAACTGGTGGCTGGCCAATCTTCAGATGGAAAAGGCCCTTCGGTTTCGCGGCTACGATCTGCAGTTTGTGGGTGGTATCGGCGGACACAATGGAAAACACGGCGGCGCGATCCTGCCGGATGCCCTGCGATGGCTCTGGCGCGATCACGTGGCCGGTGCACCAGTCACAGCCAGCGACGCCGTTAAAGCCACAGACGTCTTTGAGGATCGATCGATTCAATTCACTGGGGGCGAGTACACCGAGGAATCCTTTCACTACCGACTGCTGAAGCCCGAAAGCGTGGAAGCTGGAAAATCTTATCCCCTCGTCGTGTTTCTGCACGGTGCAGGAGAACGCGGAACAGACAACGAACTGCAACTGCTGTACTTCCCCACACAGATGGCACAGCCGCACTGGCGTCAGAGATTTCCCTGCTACATCCTCGCTCCTCAATGCCGAAACGATCGCAAATGGATGGAAGTGGACTGGAGCAGCAACTCCGATCCGGAAATGCCCGAAACCGCCAGCCCGCAACTGATGGCGGTGATGCAGATGCTGGAAGAAACACTGCGAACCGAACAGATTGATCGCCGCCGCATCTATCTGACCGGACTTTCCATGGGCGGTTTCGGCTCCTTCGATCTTGCCACACGGCACCCCGACTTATTCGCCGCGGTGGCTCCAATCTGCGGGGCTGCAGATCCTAACCGTGTGACAGCGCTTCGAAATGTCCCCCTCTGGATCGTTCACGGCGACCAGGACACTGCCGTTCCTGTGGCACGCAGCCGCAGCGCCTTCGCCGCCCTGCAGGCCGCCGGTGGCAGCCCCGTCTACGTGGAACTGCCCGGTGTCGGTCACAATTCGTGGACTCCCGGCTACACCGACAATGACGGTTTGATCCCCTGGATGTTCCGCCAGCAACGACCGGAACACTGACGCGCGTTCGTTACACCGGCATCGATAAGAGATCGATGTCGGTGGCCGCGTTACAAACCAGTTCAGGTCCGCTCGTCACACTTCGCAACGGAGCCGTGCCACACCGGGAATGGACCAGTCACTTCGACAGAACACCGGTGGTCAGAACCTTGCTCCACTCATGTTCCCAGGTCATTTCTTCGCGATCCATCAACAGCCTCGCGTTTTCCGACATTCGATCATAAGCGGCGGTGTCCTGCAGCATCTGAGTCATCGCGGCCACCAGATCCGGCACATTCAGATCGTCAGCGATCAGCAGCCCGACGCCGGCCCTGGAAATCTGTTCAGGGAATTCACCAACGGTGGTCGCAATGACTGGCATCCCGAGCGCCAGATACTCGTACAACTTTGTGCAGTTGGTTCCAACGAGACGATAACGCGCCGTTCCCGCCAGCATCGCCAGTCCCACACAGCGTCGCTGCGCGGCAAACTCCCGAAAAATCACTGGCGTCACAGCATTGTGCACGGCAACACCGACTCGCTGACGAAGCGCCGCAATCAGATCGGCATTCCCATCGCCAAAAATATGCAACTCAGCTCGGGACTGCAGATCCGCTGGCAAACTGAGAAACGCTTCCGCAGCCGCACCACACCCTTTCTCCGCATACACACCGCCGATGTACACAAAACAGAGCCGATCTGAGGCCAGTGGTTGCCGCAGTGTTTTTCTCCACAAATCGGCAGGATAGTTGTGCAACTCAATCACCGCAGACTGCCATCGCTGCAAATGCTTCAACAGCGTCTGATTCCACAGATGAATACAGGTCACCAGTGCCACCCACGGCAGACTACAACGGTGAATCCAGCGAACAAGCCAGCTGAAGATCCGCAGTTTCAACCCTGACCCCGCACCCTCCAGCGTGTTCAGCTCGTAATGGTCGTGCTCATCGTAGATCAGCGGCACACGTCCCAGCCACGAACGCACAACGGCCAACGGCAGTACGGACCAGTGAAAACAGAACACGGCAGCCAGACGACGCCCCGAGACCTCACCAATCTCGGCCGTTGTCGCGTTCGTCCGCCGAACATCCAGCGCCCGTTCGGACTTATCGAGAACCCACCGATGGCGCGGCAGGGAAAACACACGCACGCTGTAACCATCGTTTTGGAGACATTCCAGAAACATGGCCATCCGCTTGTTGACGATTCTTGAACCGTTCAGACAGAGCACATAGCTGCCATTATTACCGGCTAAACCTGTCCCCGAATCGTCGACCATTCCCCATGACTCCGTCCTGCGGCCCTTCAGAATTCCCGGCGGCCTCAGCAATCCCTTGTGACTCGACCACGCCTGCCTGCGCATTCGCCCACCAGCGACGTGCTTACCACATTCCCGGGAAACGCCGCTGCACAACGGAAACCACGTGAACACCCCCCGGAATCCCACCGACCTCAACTCGGCAGATTAACAATCCCGGGAAGACCTGCCAACTTATGATCACCCCATCCCCAAATCACAAAAGGGGACATTCTACTTTTCTGCCGGCAACACGGCGTTCCACGTTCATCCGCCTGCTCGGAGTACGGCTTTCTTCACGTGTCTTCTTCCGGACGCGAGGGTCACTCAGCCACGAATCGCAAGCATCAGTCTTCCGTTCCTGTTTCCGTCTGCTGCCGCCCAAGGCGGCAAATCCGCGAAACAAAACGCATGGCCAACGCCTTCGGTTGCGGCCAGCCAAAATGACGAATGCACTCATCACTTCTACGCCGAAGTCTTCTGCAGTCTGACCACGCAGAACAATCCTCGTCTGGCCGTACTACGCTGAAATCACAAAAGGGGACATTCTACTTTTCTGCCGGCAACACGGCGTTCCACGTTCATCCGCCTGCTCGGAGTACGGCTTTCTTCACGTGTCTTCTTCCGGACGCGAGGGTCACTCAGCC
>CAIYBH010000430.1 GCA_903924405.1 uncultured Planctomycetaceae bacterium
CTACATCATCACTGGAAGTGTCACGGTTGCGGCAGTCGCTTTTGATTCCTGGAAAAACCGCCAGTGAATCCTCTGCGGAATTCTGTAACGGCCGATCACACTGGGCCGCCGTTGTCTGGTTTGGCAAGTGTTGTGAGCGGGACGTCGCAGCGCATCAGGATGCTGGGTCAGCGTGGTGTTCGAGGGCACCGAGAGCCATTGCCGCGGTGACCCCGCGGACGGTTTCCACATGGCCAATCCTGTCCGGAAGCACAAAACGCAGTTCGCGGCTTTCCGTCTTTTTGTCCAGCAGCATGCAGCGCAGAATGGCATCCGTTTGTTGCTTCAGCGCAGCGGGCACCTCAGTGGGTAAATGCAGAGCCTGCAGCAGTCTTACCTGTCGACGTGTGGCTTCGGCGGGGATCCTTCCGAGGGATTGTGCGAGTCGGCTTGCGCAGACCATCCCGATGGCGACAGCTTCGCCATGGAGCAACTCCCCGTAACCCGCGAGAGCCTCGAAGGCATGACCGAATGTATGTCCATAATTCAGGACAGCACGGAGACCGGTCGTTTCAAATTCATCTTCCCGGACCACATCCGCTTTCAGTTCGCAACTGCGGGCGATGATGTGGTTCAGGACTTCGGAGTTTCGGGCATTCAGGGCGTCAGTATTTGCTTCGAGGTAATGAAAAAACGGCTGATCGAGGATGACTCCGTATTTGACAACTTCGGCCAACCCCGCCCGGTATTCGCGATCCGGCAGGGAAGCCAGTGTCTGAGGATCGATCAGGACACCAACGGGCTGGTGGAATGCACCGATCAGATTTTTACCCTGAGGATGATTGATTCCGGTTTTCCCACCGACGGAGCTGTCGACCATGGCGAGCAACGTCGTGGGGACCTGGACAAAACGCAGCCCGCGGGCGTAGGTTGCTGCGGCAAATCCGGCCAGATCTCCGGTGACACCGCCGCCCACTGCGATGATAACAGTTCGACGATCTGCCGACATTCTCACCAGAGCGTCGTAAAGCGACTGGGTCTGAGTCCACGATTTGGAAGACTCGCCGGAAGGAACTGTCACCAGGTTCAGTTCGGCCACATGGCCTGTCAGGGCTGTCTGCAGGGTACGCACATGCGAATGTTGAAGTGCGGCGTCCGCGACCAGCAGAATTCGCTGAGACTGGAGTGGGTGCAACCCCGGCCACGACGACAGGACGTCCGCGGCAGCAGCAAGAATGCCGCTGCCGATTTCGATGGAATAACTGCGTGTTCCCAGTTCGACCGGGACTGTCCGACAGGGAGAATTTGCTGAGGTCATGAACGGCTGATATCCGGTCAGAAAAGGGAACTTCACCTGTTTCAGCGAAACTGCACGGAGTGTAGCCTGCAACTGTTGCATCCGAAACCGCCTCCTGGTGAGATACTGGTGTTTCTGCTCGGATTTTCAGTCCGGCGGTGATGGCTTGCTCCCCAAAGTCCTCAGTTCGGCGCCTGCCGCAGGCGAATGTCGCTGCTCGACACCGGAGACTGAGGTTGTTTCAGGGTCGCCTGGCAGCGCGGGTTTGCGTTGTTTTTTCCTACCAGCTCACACAGGTTCTGCATCGATGCTCGCCAGGCGAATTATTCCATGTCTTGATGTGCACGCGGGGCGTGTCGTTAAGGGAGTGAATTTTCTGAATCTCCAGGACGCGGGTGATCCGGTTGAGATTGCCCGACGTTATGAGCAGCAGGGGGCTGACGAACTGGTCTTTCTGGACATTACGGCCAGTCATGAGCAGCGCGGTATCATTCTGGACGTGGTGGCGCGAACTTCCGAAGTGATCTTCATGCCCCTGACGGTTGGCGGTGGTATTCGGACGCTGGACGACATTCGAAAACTACTGAATGCCGGGTGCGACAAGGTGTCCATCAATTCCACGGCGGTTCGTGATCCGGATTTTGTGCGTGAAGCGGCCCTGCGATTTGGCAGCCAGTGTATCGTTGTGAATATCGATCCCAAGCGAATCCAGCGGGATGGGAAAGAAGTCTGGGATGTGCATATCAATGGTGGCCGCGTTCCAACTGGCCTGCACGCTGTGGAATGGGCCCGCACCGTTGAAAAGCTGGGGGCCGGGGAAATTGTGCTGACCTGCATGGATGCTGACGGAACGAAGGACGGTTACGACATCGAGATTACGCGTGCCGTTGCAGATGCCGTCTCCATCCCCGTGGTCGCCAGTGGTGGTGCCGGCTGTCCTGAACATCTGTATCAGGCGGTGACGGCCGGAGGCGCCAGTGCCGCACTGGCCGCCAGTATTTTTCATTACGGAACATACACGATTCAGGAAACCAAACGGTACATGGCCGACCGCGGAGCGGTGGTGCGTTTGTGACGTGAACTCTGGCGCGAATCGGCACTGTGAATGGGAAGATTCACTGTGGTATCCAAACCAGCATCTGTGGGGCCTCTGGCAGAGTACTCCCGTGTGTTGCGTTGCGTGACAGTGTTCGCGGTTGTCGCAGCGGGCAGGAAGGCACTGTGCTGCCCAATGTCCGGGTGATCTGTTCACATGGCTCTGGCAAGGTCTTCCGGATCCGGAATTCCAATGTAAGGCAGCTGGCGGTACTGTTCGTTATAATCCAGTCCGTAGCCGACGACGAAGTGATCCGGAATCTGAAATCCCACATAGTCCGGCTGAAATGGCACCTCGGTTCTTTCCGTTTTCCACAACAG
>CAIYBH010000431.1 GCA_903924405.1 uncultured Planctomycetaceae bacterium
CAGTCAAACCCTGAATGCGGTGACTCGGACATTGTGGACGGCTGGTGCCCTGCTGTTTGTCGTTCATGTCGGTGCTGCTCTGCATTTCACGCACCGCTGGGATCATCAGGCGGCCATTCGCAGTACGGCAGAACAGACTGAAGAATTGCTGGGGTGGGCCTTCGGTGAAGGTCTGTATTTCAGCTACCTGTTTGTCCTGCTGTGGCTGATCGATCTTGTTTGGGTGTGGTTTCTGCCTCGGGCTCGGGAACGGCGTTCCTTATGGATTCACAGGTTGCTGCACTGCTACCTGTTCTTTATCGCCTTCAATGGTGCGGTGGTGTTTGAAGCCGGCGTGACGCGTCCTGCCGGGATTGTGGCCAGCCTGGTGATCACCGCCCTGTTGATTCGCCGCTGGTCTCGTAGTCAGTCGAAACCGGCGTCCGCAGAATCACCGGGACCGCCAATGCAGTAAGTTGCGACTACCCCGAAGAATACGGTCGTGGGCTTCGGAACACAGATGCTGCCGCATGTTGCGTGTTACAGCAGCACCTGACGATTGCCAAGGGTGACGGGGATTTCCAGAACCTGTGTGCCGCGGACCAGTTTCAGCGTCACGGTATCACCCGCCTTCTTTGCGGACAGCAGCCCGCGCAGATCCTCAAGTGAACGCACGGGATTCTGATCAACCGCAATAATCTGGTCTCCGAGCACAACCTGAAATCCCCGCCGCCGACAGCCCTGCAGACCCGCTCCCGCTGCAGGCGTTGCCGGATACACGTTCAAAATGATCAGGCCACCTGTCAGCAGGTCTTCGGGGATACCGTTTTCCAGAGCTGTCTCTGCGTCCAGAATGGAGGCTCCCAGTGACGGTGTCTGGTCATGCAACGAGGCATCCATGATGGAACTGACAGAATTGATCACGTCATCCACCGCGACGGCGAACCCGAGGCCAGCTGAGTCTCCGCCGGCACTGACAATCGCGGTGTTCACTCCGATCAGTCGACCGGAACTGTCCAGTAAAGGCCCGCCGGAATTACCGGGATTGATCGCCGCGTCGGTCTGGATCATTCCCGCCAGCACCGTCTCGGACTGACCTCCCACCGTACGATTGAGCCCACCGATGATGCCGGTTGAGAGTGTTCGATCAAAACCAAAGGGGTTGCCGATGGCAAAGACCTTCTGACCGACGCTCAGGTTATCAGAGTCACCGAGCGTGATGGGTTCGAGCTCGGCAGGAGTTGCTCGGATTCTGAGCAGAGCGATGTCGTGCCTGGACACCGATCCCACAAACTCGGCGTCATAGATCCGCCCGTTTCCCAGCTGAACCTGCAGCTTGCCGATCCCTTTGAGGACCGTCGTTTCGACGACATGCAGATTTGTGACAATCAGACCGCCTTCGTCCCAGACAATGCCGGTCCCCGACGCAACCTCCAGTTCACGCACCTGACCACGAGCACTCTGCTCGAGATTTGTGCGGACAAAAACCACGGAGGGCGATGCGGCCTGAAAGATGCCGATGGTGGCCTTTTCGTCGAGAGCCAGATCACCGCGTGGCGTCACAATGCGCGGCGTGTAGTCCGGACGGTTCGCCAGGCTCTCCATCAGAGTGCGATAGAGCAGCAGAGACGCCATCACAATCAGAATCGTGACCAGCCAGCGGTTTGCTGCTGCGGCTGAATTCCCCTGGGCTGAAGAATCAGAGGGATGCTGGGACACTGTCAGGGTTCTCCGGGCCACAGAAACGAGAACCACGGATTCTGCTCCACCGGGGCCAGGGCGGACGACAGACGCTCAATCAGTTTAAGCAAGCGACGGCGCCTGTCCAGCATCTCGTGGTCCATCCCGTTGCTTTCCGAACGCCTCGCGCGGGAATCCAGCAGGGCGGACAACAAGACTGGACGGTTCCTGTTTGCAGGTTTGCGGGAGCACGCGGCTGGGATGGCGAAACGGCGCGAACCCTGTCCAGAGTCGCGTTTCGCTCCGTCGAAACGTGCACCCAGCTCGTTGATCGCGAATAACCTCAAACGACGACTTTTCGCAGAGGGGCTTGAACACGCCCATGAACTTCCATCCTGCCCTCGTTTCGCCATCCCCGGATGCGGTTCCGGCCACGGCACAAACCCGAATGCGGCTCGGGTGGAACCTCTCCCTTCCGGACAAATCACATCTAGTCGCTAACGCGTTGCGGCTCACAAACCGCGGCTCAGCAGGAGCTTCGCCATCCCATCTCATTTCGATTTCGTGCCTTTCGTGTGTTTTGCGATTGCACCCACATCTCTCCCGTGGGAATTCGAAAACACTACCTTAGGTCAATCACAAAATCGCTCGCCTTATCAGAGTCATAAGCAATTGCAATGGAGTTGTGGTTTTTGTTGTTAGCAGGAAAATCGCGGAGCCTCGAGGAAAATCGGAGTCGAGTTTCCGGGAAATCTCGTGGTAAGTACTTGCGGATTGTGTGGAACAATCGCCGCAAGCTGCGGCTGGCGCCTTTTCTGTAACCGGGTTGTGTGAGTGCGACGGCCCCTGTCCAGCCTCCCGCGGACGGGCACAGCAGGCCCAGTCGTACCGCTCGGGCGCAAAAGTCAACTGTCGGCATGGCCGGGTGAGTCATGCCTTTTAACTTTGGTTTTGGTGGGGAGTGTTACAATGAGGCTTCGATTGCGATCATTTTTTATGGTGTGTTGCCTGCTGATGGCGACCTCGACCCAGGCGGGGGTTGTCCGCATCACGGTGAACGGCTCGATCTCTTCGGCCAGTGCGGGCATGGGGTACACCGTAGGCGACGCAGTTTCGTTCTACTGGGATGTGAACGATTACGCGCCGGAAGCTCCAGTTGGTTCGATGAGCACTTCGGGTGCTAGCTGGACTCAGGAAGACGATTCTCAGCCCTTGTTATTCGCCGGCGCGGGGGGCACTGGCATTGGCGGATCGTACCGCGAACCCGATGATTATGGGCCGTATGAGAGGCTGGCAACTTGGCCAAATCCCTCGTCCGGTTACGACATCTCGGCTGAAGTGAAGACCGACAGCTTCGATGTGTCCTTGAAAAATCACGGCATTTACCTAACGGCCAATAATTCTTATTTTATCAAAGAGCTTAAGTTTAGTGACAGGATCGGTGCGTTCCCTCTATCTGCTTTTTTTTCTGGACCTGTGCCCAACCCGGCCACGTTCCTCAGTAACTACTTTGGTACGTACACTGCCACGGCCAGCAGCACTTCTGGAGCGAATGCAGTAATTGCCTCGAATGGGAGTCAAATGGTCTCGGCGGCTTTCATCACGACCAGTGTGAGCATCAGCAGTCTCTCGGCCGCGTCCGTGCCTGAGCCTTCGACGTGGGCACTGGGAGTAGGTGGGCTTGCTCTGGCGGCCTGGCGGCGGCGGAAGCAGTCCGGACGCTGATTGGTTACTGTGAATTCAATACGAGGGCAGCAGGTAGCATCGTCGGGCCTGCTGCCCCGACTTTTTCCCGGGCACTCGGGGCAATTCGGCACTCGGGGCCACCCATCCATCAATTCGCACACTCTGTGAGTCGTGCCATGCGGCTACAGGTGCATGGCACCAACGAGGTGGCACGAGGATGGGGCTGGAGTTACCGACAGATGGCTGGCCCCGGTTCAGCCGGTTCAGGCTGCGAGTATGAGGATGACTGGCCCCGGTTTTGCCGCCCCTAAAGCGGCGTGTTTTGCCATCCAGCCGCGGAGCGGCGATAGGATGTAGCCATGGGCGTCAGCCCATGGAATGCAGTGTATTAA
>CAIYBH010000432.1 GCA_903924405.1 uncultured Planctomycetaceae bacterium
AATTGGCAAGACGCAGCTGGGCATTGGATACTGCCATGCCGGGCTTCAGCAGGAAGGCCAGACTGGAATTATATTTGACCTGACGACTCGCGGGGATTCCCAGAACCAGCCGGAATACGCGCGGCGGATGGTGGACTGGACCTTGCGGACGCGTAACTTTGTGGATCACTTTGAGCCTCGTACGGTCTGGGATGCCGCTGCGACACGTGCTGACTATCTGCACGTGTTTACTCGAGGTGGTCGTCGAGTGACGATTGGCGACATGCAGCCTGAGGAATGGCAGGAATTCAAAGCGGATCTGATGCGTCGTCTGGATCAGACGATTGCTTTTTTCTATGGAAATTTTGTGCACGGCGTCCGTCGCTGTGTGATTGACGGTGTCGAACCGACGTCGCAGGATTCTGATTCCTTCCAGTTTCACCTGTTTGATTACATTTATCATCAGGTGTTGCGAAAAGACCACGACTGGCTGGCGCGGGATTTGTTCAAAGTCCACTTCCGCTCCCAGGAAGCCGAAGTGCAGCGGCATGCCTATCAGTTTCAGGACATCGGGGGTCTGTTTTTGTACACCAGCCACGAAGTGATGCTGGACGACCTGATTTCGCGACCGATCCGTTCTGGCGACATTCTTTCCAATGCCAATACGATTCTGATGATGGGCAAAGTTCGCAACGGCAGCCAGATCAGTCGGGCGATGTATGTGGCCAAGCACCGCGGCAGTGCCTGTTCGGAAGAGATTTTGCCGTATCGCATTGGTGAACACGGTTTAATCATGGACTGAATCTGAGAAAAGGATTGGCAGTCTGACGTCGGACCTGCCATACTCTTCCCCGGAAATTCTCTTTCCAGTTTTGAAATCTCTGTGAGTCCTGCGGTGACTGCAGGCGTCTGCGTTATCTGCGGGCCCTCCAGCCTCTGCAATCCGTTGAACGACGTGTCAGACATTCAAAAGGCCCCTGCGGACCCCCGGAATCCCCCGTGCTGCTGCAGTGCCCTTGCCGATCTGATGTGAGATTCAGCCGCCCTCCGAGTTCTTGATCCGGATCCGCAAATCGGCCGCGTTTTCGCGGCGAACTGAACGTCCGGACAATCGTTTATGAATGAGCATCATGTCCGAACGTGAACAGGTATCAGCCCAACTCAGAGACAGTCGGTTCATGAAGGCGGTTCGGCGTGAAGCCGTGGACACGACGCCATTGTGGATCATGCGTCAGGCGGGGCGTTACCTGCCGGAATACATGAACGTGCGCAGTCGCGTCACCTTCATGGAGCTCTGCAAGACTCCGGAACTGGCCTGCGAGGTCACTGTCACAGCAAGAAATGTGCTCGGCGTGGACGCGGCGATTCTGTTTGCCGACCTGCTGCCAATTCTGGAGCCGATGGGAATTCACCTGGAATACCTGCGTGGTGAAGGCCCCGTAATTCACAACCCGCTGCGTGGCGGCAGCGACGTGGATCGGTTGATCGCACTGGATTCCATGGAATCGGTGGACTACGTCTTTCAGGCCATTCGACTGATCCGAGCGGCGTTGCCCGCGGACATTCCGTTGATTGGCTTTGCGGGTGCGCCCTTCACGCTGGCCTCGTATGCCATCGAAGGCGGTGGTTCCAAAAACTATGTGCACACCAAATCGCTGATGTACAACGATGAGGGCGCGTGGAACGTGCTGATGAGTCGGTTGGTGGATACGGTCAGTTTGTATCTGCGTCGGCAGATTGAGGCGGGTTGCCAGTGTGTGCAGGTGTTTGACAGCTGGGCGGGCTGTTTGTGTCCGTCCGATTATCGCCGCTACGTGCTGCCACATTCTCGGCGACTGATTCAATCCGTCGAACCCTATGCGCCTGTGATCAATTTTCTCAATGGCAATCCGGCCTTGCTGAAGCTGCAGCGAGAAGCTGGCGGCCAGGTGATGGGAACAGACTGGAGATCATCGCTGGATGTTGCCTGGCAGACCTTTGGGCACGACGTCGCCATTCAGGGAAACATGGATCCGGTCTCCATCTATGCCGACCTGCCGGTCCTGAAACAACGTGTCGCCGATGTTCTGAAAGCGGCCGATGGGCGTCCCGGCCACATTTTCAATCTGGGACATGGTGTCATGCCGGATATGAATCCGGACCACGTGAAAGCGGTCGTCGATTTCGTCCACGAACTGGGCCAGCGTAAATGAGTGCGGCAGAAGACGCTTCAGAGACAAAGGCCCCGGGCCTGAAAGTCGCAGTGATCGGAGGTGGTATCTCTGGTCTGGCTGCGGCCCATCGGCTTTTGTCCCGCAGCGAATCTGTCGACGTGACGCTCTTCGAAGCCTCGCAGCGACTGGGGGGCATCATTCGCACGGAAGAGGCGGATGGTTTTCTGATGGAGCTCGGCCCGGACTCCTTCATCACCAATAAGCCCGCCGGGCTGCAGTTGTGTGAAGAAATCGGATTCACCAGTCAGTTGATTCCGACGGATGCCCGTTACCGACGTTCGCTGGTACTTTCGCGTGGCAGGCCGGTGCCGGTGCCGGAAGGTTTCATGCTGATGGCGCCGGAGAACCCGTGGGCCCTGCTGGCGTCGCCCATTCTGTCGGTGCGCGGTCGACTGCGGCTGTTGAGTGAGTACTTCGTACCGCGTCGCCAGTCCACAGACGATGAAAGTCTGGCGCAGTTCGTCCGGCGACGATTTGGCCGCGAAGCGCTGGATCATCTGATCCAGCCGCTGATTGGTGGCATTTACACGGCCGACCCGGAAAAGCTCAGTCTGCAGGCGACGCTCCCGCGGTTTCCTGAGATGGAAGCGACGCATGGAAGTGTCATCAAGGCCACTCTGGCACAAAAAGCCGCCCGCCGGCAGCAAGGGGGGCGTGGTGATGCGGAGGAAGGTGGAAGCGGAGCCCGTTACGGACTGTTTGCGACGGCCGCACGCGGGCTGGGCGATCTGGTCTCCACGATTGAATCGAATCTCAGACGACGCCCGGGGTTTCATTTTCATCCTGGAACGCCAGTGAGTACCGTCCGCCCGGTTTCCGGCCGCGGCTGGACGGTCACTACGGCGCGCGAACAGCAGACCTTTGATGCGGTCATCGTCACTCTACCGGCCTGGCTGACCGCTGAATTGCTCAGTGATCCTGCCACAGCGACTCTGCGTGCTCAGCTGCAGACCATTGAATACGCCTCCAGCGCTATCGTGGTCAGCGGACATCAGCTCAGTGACTTCGCCAGCCCCATGGATGCCTTTGGGCTGGTCGTTCCGGCCATCGAAAAGCGGCGTATTCTGGCGGTCAGTTTCTCCAGCCGAAAATTTGTCAATCGCGCACCCGACGGTCATCTGGTGCTGAGGACCTTTGTTGGCGGCGCGATGCAGCCGGAATTGATGCAACTGGATGATGATGCCATCCTGAACCTTGTGCATCAGGAGCTCAGAGATATCTTCGGAATGCATCAGGACCCGCTGTTCTCCGAAGTGGTGCGTTACCCGCGGGCCATGCCGCAATACCATGTCGGGCATCTGCAACGCGTGGCTGCGATTGAAGACAGCGTCCGGCAAATGTCCGGACTGCATCTGGCCGGCAGTGGTTATTATGGTGTCGGGATTCCTGATAGTATCGCCAGTGGCCGTAACGCAGCCGATCGAATTCTGCAGACGATGCACCCGACCACAACCTGACAGCCACAAGGTGATACGGGCCAGAAGCACACCACAGAGTTACGGGGTATTCCCGGCTGGTGTTTGGCGGCTGTATTGGTTCTGATGCGAAGTTCGGTCTGACGCAACCTGATCCGCATTTCGTCTGGAGCGATCTGACACGGCTCTGATTTCCTGTTTGATGTCTCTGTTCCCGGTTTCGGAGGCTGTTGTATGTCCGCAAAAATCCTGGCGCTTGATCAGGGAACCACCAGCTCGCGCGCACTTGTGTTCGATGAAGACGGCACCATCCTGGCTGTTGCGCAGAAGGAATTCCCGCAGATCTTTCCGCAGCCCGGCTGGGTGGAACACAATCCGGACGACATCTGGACTTCACAGCTGGCCGTGGCGCGCGCTGCCTTGCGAAAGGCCGGCGTCAGTGCGTCTGAGATCACTGCCATTGGAATTACGAATCAGCGCGAAACCACGGTGTTGTGGGATCGTCGGACAGGCCAGCCGATTCACAATGCGATTGTCTGGCAGGATCGACGAACGGCTGACCACTGCGCGGCGTTGCAGAAAGGTCCCCGGGCGGCCGATTTTCGTCAGCGCACCGGGCTGGTCATCGACAGCTATTTTTCTGCGACGAAGATTGCGTGGCTGCTGAAGCATGTGCCCGGAGCGAAAGAGCTGGCAAAAGCCGGGCACCTCGCCTTCGGTACGATGGATTCGTGGCTGCTGTGGAAGCTGACCGGTGGTCGAGTTCATGCGACGGATCTGACCAACGCCTCGCGGACCATGCTATGCAACCTGCAGACAGGCGACTGGGATCCGGAACTGCTGCGAGCGCTGCGGATTCCCGCGTCGCTGCTGCCGGAAATCCGCAGCTCCAGTGAAGTCTACGGAGAAACGGAGCGAGGACTCCTGGGGGCTGCCATTCCTGTGGCCGGGATTGCCGGTGATCAGCAGGCCGCGTTGTTTGGTCAACACTGCACCAAACCCGGCATGGTCAAGAACACGTATGGTACGGGTTGTTTCATGCTGATGAATACGGGGACACGTCCGCGTGCGTCATCCAGGCAACTGCTGACCACCGTGGCATGGAAAATCGGTGATGTGACGGAGTACGCGCTGGAGGGAAGTGTGTTTGTGGCCGGGGCTGTCGTCCAGTGGCTTCGGGATGGACTGAAGATCATCCGTCAGTCGTCTGAGGTTGAGAAACTGGCGAACACGGTCACGGATAATGGGGGAGTGTATGTCGTGCCTGCCTTTGCCGGTCTTGGTGCACCGCACTGGGATCCGTGGGCTCGGGGGTTGATCGCCGGCTTGACCCGCGGAAGTCATGCCGGGCACATCGCGCGGGCGGCCCTGGAATCCATCGCCTATCAGGTTTCGGATGTGCTGGACGCGATGAAACAGGATTCAGGGATACGCATTTCCGCGCTGCGTGTGGATGGTGGGGCTGCGGTCAATGACACGCTCATGCAGTTTCAGGCGGATCTGCTGGGGGTGCCCGTTATTCGTCCTGCAGTCTTCGAAACCACGGCTCTGGGAGCCGCCTGCCTCGCCGGGCTGGCCACCGGTGTCTGGAAGTCTCCGGAGTCCATTCCGGGATTGTCAAAGATTGATCGGGTGTTCGAACCACAGATGAAAAAATCGCAGGTCGACAGCCTGAAGGCCGGCTG
>CAIYBH010000433.1 GCA_903924405.1 uncultured Planctomycetaceae bacterium
AAAAGTTCGGGAAAAAGTTCGGGAAAAAGTTCGGGAAAAAGTTCGGGAAAAAGTTCGGGAAAAAGTTCGGGAAAAAGTTCGGGAAAAAGTTCGGGGAAAAGTTCGGGGAAAAGTTCGGGGAAAAGTTCGGGGAAAAGTTCGGGGAAAAGTTCGGGGAAAAGTTCGGGGAAACAGATCGGTCCCAGTGCCCGCACCATCCTTGACATGATCAATGACAATCCGCAGATTTCCACCCCCGAAATGGCGGAGACACTGGGAATCAGTGAGCGGGCGATCGAAAAAAACCTTCGTAATCTTCGCGAGCAAAACCTTATTGCAAGGGTCGGCCCCGCCAAAGGCGGTCACTGGGAGATCCTTGGAGAATAAAAAGATAAAAAGGGGTCCAGTCTCATTTCTCCGCCGCGGGGTGCTTAAATTCGTTCTTTGTTGTCCCCGGTGCTCGTGGTTCGGTTTCCGTGTGGGACCTGTCGTTCATTCGCCATACACCGGCTTACTCTTCTCCACGTCCTCCGCGGCGTTCCCTGTTCGCGGCCAAATCGCATGCGTCCGGCAAACCATGGCGATGCATTTCAGGCCATCATCAACACCTCACATCATCAAATGACGCCCCGTCAGGGCCTTGGCACCGTTTGACGCACAGTCCACGTGCTCGCGCCCAGGCTACATCATGCCGCCCTGCCTGGGGCTGAATCGCCGGAAGAAAACCTGATCCACTCTGACTCCCTTTCCACCTATGGACGACGGGGCTGCGGATACACACGCAATCGCTGCTGTAACTGACTCACAATCTCCGGATGACGGCCCGCCAGATTCCGCGTTTCCTCAGGATCAACTTCGTAGTCATACAATTCATACTCGGCCGCAGTTTCCGGATCTCCCACTCGCTTCCATTCCACCAGCCGATAACGCTCCGTCCGTATCGCCCGACCCAGTTTTGCTTTCGGATACACATGGTATGCATGGTCCCGAATACGCCGCTCCGGATTCCTCAGCACCGGCACAAGACTGATCCCGTCCAGCCCCTGCGGAACATCCGGAACAGGAAGCCCCGCCAGCTCAGCAAGCGTCGGATACACGTCGACACTCTCCGCCAGCTGCCGAGTACTGGATCCAGGCATCGTCACACCCGGCGCGCTGATCATCAGCGGAATGCGATTCGCCTGCTCATAGTTGGTGTGCTTCGTCCAGATCCCCAGATCCCCCAGATGAAATCCGTGATCGCCCCATAACACCACGATCGTCTTCTCACTCAACCCCAACCGCTCCAGCTCGTCCAGCACTTTCCCTATCTGAGCATCCACGTAGCTCGTGCTGGCATAATATCCGTGAATCAATTGCCGCTGCAGATCAACCTCAATCGCCCCACTCTCCGGCACAGGCGCATAATTCGAAATCTCTCCACCACGCTTCCCCGCGACTTCCGGCGCCCCTTCCGGAAGCTGCTCACGCCGCGGCATCGGCAGCTCCGCCGGATCGTACAGGTCCCAGTATTTCTTCGGTGCGCTGAATGGAAGATGCGGCCGCACAAAACCCGCTACCACGAAAAATGGCACGCCCTCCAATTCCCGCCGCTCTTTCGCCTGCTGCAAACGACGAATCGTCTCCGCGGCCACTCGACCATCCGCATAACGCTCATCATCAACGTCCGGTGCTTCAAATGCCGCGCCACGCGGTAGTTTTCCAATTTCCCCAAGGCGCTGATTGCTGAAAAAGGCCTCTTCCCGCGTCAACCGGCCTCCTGTACTGGCCGGATCCAGATACTCAATCACCCGGTCAGAAAAATGTGGAACCGCAAACGACGCGGCATCGCCGTCATTCCCATGCCCAATATGAAACACCTTGCCAAGGGATTCTGTGCGATAACCAAACCTCGCAAAGTACTGCGGCAACGTGACCGCCTCCGGTTGCACACTCCGCAGTCGACTGCCAAGGTGATACAAGCCCGTGCTGGTCGAATGCGCTCCCAGCATCAACGTAAACCGCGATGGAGCACAAACCGACTGATTGCAGTACGCCAGCTGAAATCGCAGCGACCTCGCAGCAAATCGATCCAAATGCGGTGTCCTGGCAACCACATCGCCATAACAGCCCAGCGCCGGCTTCAAATCATCCACCAGAATCATCAGCACATTCGGACGGTCCCCAGCCTGCCCACCAACACACGCCAGCATCCAGCCCATCAGAAACCCGAAAATCCCCCAACAGCCCCTCCGCTGACCTTCCCGTCCTGCCGTCCACCCGCTCATCAGCCTCTGCCTCCACAGAACTTGCCACACGCACCCGGCAACCTGTCCAGCTTCAACGCATCACCGCCACGTCACCGCATCAGCCAGGCTGTAGAACGGCCGCCCGGGGCTGGTCCCCCAACAAACTCTCGATCTCCCGCAGATATGGCATCGCCGGCTGTGCTCCGAACTTCGTCGCCGCAAGCGCTCCCGCTGCACAGGCAAATCGAACCGCGTCAGCGTCCGAGGCCCCACGACTTAACGACACACCCAAACCCGCAGCAAACGCATCACCCGCCGCCGTCGTGTCCACAGCCGCTATCCGAAACGCGTCAGCACGCTGCAGCATCCCGTCGCCAGCACACAACACAACGCCCCGACTGCCCAGCGTAATCAAACTCCGCACACAACCACGTTGCCGCAGCATCTTCGCCGCAGCACACGCCTGCTCTTCCGTCTCCACCACCAATCCCGTCAGACTCTCTGCTTCCGTCTCATTCGGACACAACCAGTCCGCCGAAAGCACCGCAGCCGCGACATCCGCCCTCGCTGGTGCCGGATCCACAATCACACGCACTCCACTGTGACGCGCCAGATCCACGGCGGCTTGCACAGTCTGCAACGGTATTTCAAACTGCAGCAGAACGGCATCAGCTTCCCGAATTACTGACGCTGCCGCCAGCACATCCTCCGCGGTCACCAGACCATTCGCACCGGGGATCACCACAATCGAATTCTGCCCCGCATCGTCCACCTGAATCA
>CAIYBH010000434.1 GCA_903924405.1 uncultured Planctomycetaceae bacterium
AGCGGGCAAATCAGGAAGATGAAGTGCGGGGGCATTTCTGGGAATCCCGCTACAAGGCGCAGCCGTTGCTGGATGAAATGGCCATCGCCGCCTGCATGTCGTATGTGGATCTCAATCCCGTGCGGGCCAGCATTGCGGATTCGCCGGAAACCAGTGATTTCACCAGTGTTCAGGCCAGAATTCGGGATCGCCATGAGGCTCAGGCGTGCCGTACATCTGAAGCTCGATCGGTGAAACTGGAGCACGGCGAGAACGCGGGTTGGCTGGCGCCGGTGCAGCTGGAAGCAAAACCGAGCAAGTCCCGGGAAACACAGGGGGCTCGGCGTGCCAGCAACAAGGGTTCTCTGTCGATGTCTCTGGATCAGTACCTGCAATTGCTGGACTGGACTGGTCGTCAGTTACGACGAGACAAGCCGGGTGTGATTTCCAGTGACCTGAAACCGATTCTGGAACGACTGGACTGCACGGTGGAATCCTGGATGGACCTCGTGCGCAACTTCCGCAGGCGATTTCGTACGGAAGCAGGACGTCCTGATGCCCTCGCGGGGGTTAGTGTGCTCCGCAGGACTTGTAGAGCTGCACAAGGCAGTTTGTAGCCGAGTTGCAGATCCGGAGAACTGAAGTATCGTCGTGGCTCGGCAGTCATGAAGTCAGATGGACTTCAACATATGCGAGTTGATGCAGTGGCGATTGCGCCCCGCTGATCCAATAAGGCAGCTCGGTATCTCAGGATATGGGGATAGCGCAGTATTCGCGGAGTGGCTCATTCATGCGGGGCTGCATTGACGCATCGCGTCAAGGTTCGTGTCTGCCGTTTTTCTCCACGTGGTCTTAACGCACACAGGTGCCTGGCACCTGAATATGGAGGGAGACTGCTCTTGTCGTTATACAGGAAGCCACGGATACTGGGGGACATGCTGGTGATTTTCGTGGGCACGTGTGTGGTCGAGAAGTCATGTTGAGACGGATTCGGGATAATCTGTGGGGGGTATTGGCCCTGGTTGGGTTGATCTGGCTGATCTTTGGTATTTCGTTTGTGATCGACCTGAAGCCTCTGGCGTTGGTGCCACGTACGATCAAAGGTTTGCCGGGGATTCTCACATTGCCGTTCCTGCATCAGGATCTGAAGGAATTGCTGGGCAATACGGTTCCTCTGACAGTTCTGTTGTTCATGCTGCGAGCAACGCGAAAACGGCCCTGGCGGATTCTTGTCAGTCTCATCGCAGGGAGCGGAGCGTTGCTGTGGGTCTTCGGGCGTCCGGAACCGCACATGGGTTGCAGTGTTCTGCTGTACTCACTGGCGGCCTATCTGATCGCGGCCGGGGTTTGCGAGAGGAAGCCGTTGCCGATTGCCGCGGCGGTGCTGGTCACTGTGCTCTACGGAACTTTGTTCTGGGGTTTGTTTTCGTGGGATGGGCAGTTGCTGGGAGCGTTTTTTGGGGCGATTTATGCGCAGCGGACATTGCGTGGTTCCGAGCGCAGATCTGAGGAACGCGGCAACGCGGGTTCGGATGCCGCGAATTCAGTCCTGTCCGGAAATCGAGGAATTCAGTCTGAGACGTCGCAGTCACAGGCTGCGGATCTTCCACGAGCTAACGATGGCCTTGGGGAAAGTCAGGGAAGGTAATCCAGGCAGTCCGAATCACCAAAGATCAGCCTGAGACCGCTCGGGCCCGATTGCTGATAGTGCCCGGCAATGCCACTTCTGATCGCCGAGGCAAGTCGGGCATGGCGTCGTCTTTTTATCAGGCCACTTTCTGTTTCCGGCTCAGTGTTCGTTCGTAGCAGGCCAGAATTTGTGGGATCACGGCCCTGACGCTGAACGAGTCCTCAATTCTTGCGATGGCATTCTGCCCCATTTTCTGCCTGAGTTGTTCGTCTGCTGCCAGTTGTTGCAGGCGTTGTGCGAGGTCGAGGGGTGAATTGGGTTTCACGAGGAAACCATCAACTCCATCGCGAATACACTCTGCGATTCCTCCCACTCGTGTTGCCACGGTTGGCTTACCCAGCGACATCGCTTCCAGGAGAGCCATGGGGGTGACTTCGCGGGTGCTGGAGAGGCAAATGCAGTCAGCAGCATTCACAAGATCCGGAATATCCCGTCTTTGACCAAGTACAGACACGACAGATTCGAGGTTGAGTTGTCGGATTCGATCGTTGAAGAATTGCTGGTAGTCCCCTGCAACACGTCCGGCGAAGAAGACGTGTGGTCTGTGTCCCGCCTGAATCAGTGCTGGCAGGGATTCGAGGAGCACATGAGGAGCCTTGCGAAATGAAACTTCCCCAACCACGCCGATCAGAAAGCGATTTTCGGGAATGCTGAGTGAAGTTCGGACATCCGCGGCATCCCGAGTGGGCTGAAAGTTGTTTTGATTCAGGGGGTAGTGAATGACGTCGAGCCTGCGGGACGGCACGAAATTCACGAAACGCTGGAACGACGCGGTCGCCTGGCTTGGGCAAATGACTCGATCATTCCACCACCAGTGTGGCTGAAAATGAGTCATATGGCAGGTGGCGACGGAGCGAAATCCGAAGAAACGAGCCAGCAACACTCCGAAGAAATTGGCACTGCTGAGATGGGAATGAATCAATTCCACACCACGTGTTCTGAGTTCCCGGGCAACTCGGGACAATTCGTAGGGGGTACGTCGAAACGACGTCTCGAGGAATTCGACATTTGAGGGAAATGAATTGCTGGCAATCCATGCTCCAGGCTTGTGCGCGAGGAGCACGGGCTGTCCGTGTCGTGCCAATTCCACGGTCAGTTCGTAGCAGTGTCGAATCGCCCCGTTCAGGCTATTGGCAGAAACGAGTTGTACAATCACGAGACCGACTCCTGAGAGGCAAACGGAAGGCTGAGGACGAGTCCTGTTGCGAGGGGGCTTGAGCCCCTGACCTGCCGTCGCTCTGGATGTCCAGCGGGTCGAACTGCAGGATTTCTCTGGATGAACCAACGGTCGTCAACGACGTGACGGAACAGAGTTCTACAGAGATTGAGAATATCTGAAAACCTGTCTTTTCGATGCGCGAAGCTGTCCGCGAGTTGCCGTGGCAGGAAAAAGATCTTCCTCCTCTTCTGTGGCATCTGATAACCTTCGAAGCGAGGTGGTCTGTTTTGCAGGCCAGTCAGTGGTTCTGTGGCACCTGCGTTCCGCATCCCGGAACCCGGGACCTGCCGTGGCCGAGTTCTTCGCTGGTAGGGATTTTCCGGATGAGGAACAGTGATTGGACGTGATCAGGTCGCAGGTGCCTGTATGAGATTTCCGCGAGGTGAAAGTCTCCGGAGGCCCTCCCACGGGGGCATCACCAATGGACTGCGGTCACATTCCAGACAGGTTTGAGCAGCGAGACAGCAGAGGCAGATTCAAATGAGTGAGCCCCGCATCCCCCAGAATGACGTTTCAGGTCGGCCCGTTCTGAAATGTTTTCGTGGAGAATCATCGAGACTCCCCGTATCAGGCTTCATTATCTGCCAGAACGAGGAGGAGTATCTTGGCAACTGCATCGAGAGCCTCGAGCAGTGTGCAGAGATTGTGATTGTGGATTCCGGATCGACCGACGGCACAAGAGAGTTGATTCAGCGATATGTTGACGATGGCTGGCCGATCCGCTTCATGTACGAAAAGTGGCGTGGCTATGCGGCTCAAAAGCAATTTGCTCTGGAGCAATGTACGCAGCCATGGTGTCTGAGCATTGATTCGGATGAACGACTGGATGAGCCATTTCGTGAACTGTTACCGAGCTTGCTGGTGGATGCGGAAAAGTCAGGAGTGGTTGGATATCGCATCGCGCGTCGCCCTTACCTGATCGGGTTTGGTTACACACCCGTGCATGTCCATGAGCGCAGAAATCTGCGGTTGATCAGGAAAGGTTGCGGGGCCTTTGAGTTGTCCAAGAAGGTGCACGAGGGGATTGTGCCGACCGGTCCGATTGCCGATGCTGCTACCGGCAGTCTGCTGCACTATCGTCCGTTGCCGATTGACGAGCAGATCCTGAAGGAAAACAAGTATTCGACGCTGAAGGCAGACCAGTTGGTCAACGAAGGGAAGTCTCCGCGGATGTTCCGCATGCTCCTGAATCCACCGCTTTATTTTCTGCGACTGTACCTGCGGACCGGCTTGTGGCGGTGCGGCTACCCGGGTTTTATTCAGGCTGCGACCGGAGCAGTGTATTCCTTCCTGACAGAGAGTAAGATTTACCAGCGGCACGCATTGCGGTGTCGTCCGTCGTTCGACGACATGGATGGACGGCAACCGGCAAAAAGGGCAGCTTAGTCGGGAAGGACGTAACTCACGGGGTTGCGTCAGTATTGTGATTGAAGAGATTGCCCTTGCAGACGTCAGACGGAATTCGTCAGCATCCCACGAGTGTCTCCAGCGTTGGCAGACTCTCCTGGGATTTGCGAGGGGACGGTGGTGACGCCGGCGGTCTGCTGGATGTTTAGCCGAGCAGAAATCAGGGAAGGCAAAGAGTCCAGTGAGAGTGATTCACGTACATTTTGGCAAAGACGGGGGTGCTGAGCGTTTTTTTGTGCACCTCGTTCGAGCACTGGGGGCGCGTGGTGTCGAGCAGCGTGCCATTATTCGACGCGGTCGCATCTGGCGTCCGGAGATTGAGCCGTTTGCTGAGATCACGGAAAGTAACTTTCGGGACGTGTCACTGGATCGCATTGTGCTTCCGATGAAAGTACGAGCGATGATCAGGGACTGGAAACCGGAAGCGATGCTGGGATGGATGCCCCGGGCCTGTCGTCTGTTGCCGAGTGCAGCGAGTGTGCATCGCCTTGGACGTCTTGGTGATTATCCGCTGAATCTGCGGAGCTTTGGCAACGTGGATACGCTGGTCTGCAATACACCCGGCATTGCCGAGCATGTGCGGCAACTGGGGTGGACGCGAGGATTGCAGGTCATTTCGAATTTCACGAACACGGAAAGGGTTGCGGCGATCCGTCGTTCGGATCTGTCGACTCCGCAGGGCGTGCCATTGATTGTTTCCAGTGGGCGATTTGTGGCCCGAAAAGGCTTCGATGTGCTGATTCGGTCGCTGGTGCAGCTGGAAAACACCTGGTTGTGGCTGGTCGGAGATGGCGAAGAGCGCGAGAATCTGGAAGCGTTGTCGCGGCAGCTCGGGGTGTCTGATCGTGTTCGATTTGCCGGCTGGCAATCTGACCCCAGACCGTACGTCGCGGCGGCGGACGTCTTCGGGATGGCCTCCAGTCATGAACCTCTGGGCAACGTGATTCTGGAAGCCTGGGCACAGCGGGTGCCGGTCGTTGCGACTCGCTCCGAGGGGCCTCAGTGGTTCATGCGTGATGGTGACAACGGTTTGCTGGTGGACATCGGTGATGTCTCCGGGTTCGTTTCCGGTTTCCGTCGGCTGACAGCGGATCGGGCCCTTGCAGCCCGCGTTGTGGACGGGGGAGAGCGTGCCCTGCTGACTGGATTCTCTGAAGCAGGTGTATCAAAAACGTACATGGATCTGTTCGCTGCTCGTCCTCAGAGCTTGTTACGAGTTGCCTGAAGGATCTGTAGTGAGGCCTTAGCCTGAGGGCGAGATCATTACCATGGCAGTGATGCCGGGACGGGGGAACGCAGGATGCCGGAGATTCGTGAAACGCGTGTGATAGCTCCGAATTTCAAGCAGCGGCTATCCGGAGTGACATCCACAATCATTCAGTTGGTGCCGATTCAGCGCCGGCTGGGAGTGAAGATTGCGGCGGTGGGCCCTGGTCTTCCGGATTCTGTTGCAAAGCTGAAGCTCTGGCAATTGCTGGGCCTTGCGTGGCCATTCAGCGGTCGATCACTGAGGGTTTGGCACGCGCGGCGAAATGTGGAGTTGGTTGGCGGATTACTGCTGAAGTACCTACTGTTCGCTCCTTTGAAGCTTGTGTTTACCTCGGCCTCGCAGCGACACCATCAAAGGTTTACCAGGTGGCTGATTCGACGAGCGGACGCTGTGGTTGCCACAAGTCGCAGGACCGCGGCTTACCTCGAAGTTGAAAATCAGGTCATTATGCATGGCATCGACACCGCGCGATTCAGTCCCGCGCGTGATGTTGCTGATCAGAAGCGTGCTATGGGATTTCGTGGTGACGCGAAGCTGATAGGCTGTTTTGGCCGGATTCGTCACCAGAAGGGCACGGATCTGTTTGTGGATGCGATGATTCGCTTGCTGCCACAGTATCCGGAGTGGACAGCGATCATTGCTGGTCGCACAACGGTGGAGCACGGGACGTTTGAAAAAGAACTGCGGGAGAAGATTGCCGCGGCGTCCCTTACGGATCGAATTGTGTTTGTGGGTGAACATCGGGATATAGAACGCTGGTATCAGATTTTGTCACTGTACGTGGCACCACAGCGATGGGAAGGATTCGGCCTGACGCCTTTGGAGGCAATGGCGTGTGGGATGCCGGTGGTCGCCACCGATGTCGGAGCGTTCTCGGAACTGGTTGTGCACGATCGTACTGGCGTAATCGTGGAGCGGGACGATCTTGAATCGCTGACTCGGGGGATTCAGCCCTATCTGGCAGACGGCAAACGGCTGGAGACGCATGGTGTGGATGCTCTGAATCATGTGCGTGAAAACTTTCCGCTTGAGCGTGAAGCTCAGCAGTTGCTTCAGCTATATGACCGCCTGCTATGTGACGGGAATGAAGCGAAACGCTGCGCCTGAGCAGGCGGCCAGAAGTTCGTTGGTACCGGTGTGATTTCTGAACGGTGCTGCGTTGGATCGATCCGTGGGATTCTGAAAACAACGATGGAGGGCAGGATGCCCGGTAAAACAGTGATTGTGGTCCCGTGCTACAACGAAGCTCTGCGGTTGGATCTGCAGGTTTTTCGTCGATTTGCCGCGCAGCATCGAGACATTCGATTTCTGATGGTGAATGACGGCAGTACAGACAGCACGGCGGCGGTACTTGGGGAACTGGTGAATTCCTTGCCGGGAAGCTTTGAGGCGATCAGCCTTGAGCGAAACTCAGGAAAGGCGGAAGCGGTACGGCGCGGGATACAGCACGCGATGGCTTCCGGGGCCGAACTGGTTGGCTTTCTGGATGCCGATCTGGCGACGCCACTGCCAGAAGTGCTGTCGCTGCGGGACCTGATGGATGCAGAGCATTCGCGGGAAGTGGCTGTAGGAATTCGTATGCCATTGCTGGGACGGCGGATTCGTCGAAACAGCCTGCGTGCGTGGCTGGGCCGTCGTTTTGCGCAGGTGGCGTCATGGGTGCTGGGAACGGGGATTTCCGATACGCAGTGTGGCGCGAAACTGTTTCGTGTGAATCGGAGAACCGCTTTTGCGTTTTCGGAGCCATTTCTATCCCGATGGATTTTCGACGTTGAGATACTTGCTCGCTATCTTCACTGCAGCGTGCAGGACGGGATCAGAGATGGAATTTACGAGTGGCCATTGAATGACTGGCAGGAGGTTCGGGGGTCGAAACTGAGACCGAAGGATTTCGTGGCCGCTTTTGGTCAGTTAGCCACGATTTATCTGCGCTACTTTCTGTCGCAGCAGTGGCGATTGAAAGCTCAGTCCTGGGACTGGACGGCAGTGGAAGCACCGGCAACCGATGTGGTTCGTCGTCGTGCTGCGTGAGCGGACTTGCGGGAACTGGCAGAAGTGTTTCGTACAGAACGGCCTGACAAATCGTGACAGGGCGAGTGTGCGACACACTGAAAGACCGGGCAAACCGCGTGGAACAGGCTGAATTGCAAATGGACGAATTGAAGGGAAATTCGAGCCGTTCCGGGTGGACTTACGGGCTGTTCGCAGCGTTGCATACATTGGGCTGGTTTCTGGTTGCCAGTCTGAGCCAGTCGAATGCGCCATTTGATCACATTGAGATGGTTTACTGGGGGCATGAGTGGCAGTGGGGGTATTATAAGCACCCACCGCTGACGGCCTGGTTGGCGGAGTTTGCATCACAGGTCTTCGGAAATCGGGTGTGGCCGGTTTATCTGTTATCGGTCATGTGCATTCTGGGGTGTTTTCAGGCTGTCTGGCGACTTGGCCGAGGTGTGCTGTCTCCGTGGTCGGCTGTTCTGGCCGTGCTGTTAATCACGCCTTCCGTCTACTTTGGGTGGACATCCACAGAATTCAACAACAACATCTCGGCCAAAGTCTGCTGGGCCATGTTTGTCCTGTGTCTTTATCGAGGGATACAGCGGGGCGGGTACGGCTGGTGGCTGTCCACGGGGCTCTGGTTGGGCGGGGCTGTACTTTCAAAATACGATGCAGGATTACTTCTGCTGAGTTGTGCGGGTTTTTCGCTGGTGCATGCGTCGGCGCGGCAGCGTTGGAAAACGGCGGGTCCGTGGCTGATGGTGTTGACCACGGCAATTGTGATCAGTCCGCACCTGTGGTGGATGTGGAGTAACGATTTCGCCACGTTGCAGTATCTGAAAGCACGTGTTGGAGCGAAGCCGACAGTGATTGGGCACCTGCTGAATCCTCTGGGATTTCTGGGCGCCCAGCTGGCGGCGGTTGCTCCCTGTCTGCTGCTGGCATCGTTGATCCTGCGATGGCCATTGAAACGGCGTGTGCTGGAGGGGGAGTCAGAATTTGCCCGACAGTATCTGACATGGGTGCTGCTGGGGCCGGTGGCCCTGGCGTGTTTGTTTTCGGCTGTCAGTGGCGGTCGATTGCGGAGCATGTGGGGGGCTGCAATGTTCACTTACATGGGCGCGGTCCTGCTGTTGTGGTTTGAGCACAGAACGGATCGTCAGGCAGTACGTCGATTTCTGCTGTGTGCAGCGGGATTAGGCGTGTTGATGGCGCTGGGTGCCTCCGGGCGTAATGCACTGGGGGGGTATTATCGGGACAAAGTTTCGAGGGTGGACTTTCCTGGGGAACGATTGAGCCGGCAGGTTCAGGAAATCTGGTCACAACAGACTTCGGCACCACTGAAGTACACAGGGGGCGACTGGTGGCTCTGCGGGAATGTGGGGGCGTATCTATCTGAGCGTCCATCCGTGTACACGGATCTGAATGAACGGCTGGCTCCGTGGATGAATGACGCGAAATTCCGGCGGCAAGGCGGAATGATCCTCTGGCAGGAGCCGGACGCTGGCGATGAGTATCGGGGGATGCTGTCGACGAGGTTTCCGGAAGCGAAGTTGCTTGAGACGCTGACGATTGCGTCGGAACGATTTCCGAATCAGCAGCCGGTGACAATTGGAATGGCGATCATGCTGCCGGAGTCATCCGCGGAATAGCGGTGGTTTTCGATGCCCCGTTGATCTGGCGATTTTCGCGTGAAATCCGGGGGATTCGTGGTGGAATGTGGTGGAAATCGGCCTTGTAATCGTCAAATTCGACGTGAGTTGCCGGAAAGGCTGTGGATTTTCTGCCGCTGGCATTGACCTTGACCGGCAGGCCGAAACTGGGGTAGAGTCGCGGATGCGATTTTCAGGGACGGCGATGCCAGGGACGGGGCGATGCAGAATTTTCTTCGGATTTCTTCTTATATCCTGCGATATCGAAAGCTGGTTGGGCTCTCGATTGTTTGCGCGATTGTGGTGTCCCTGTTCTGGGCGCTCAACCTGTCGATCGCCTTTCCGGTCGTGAAGGTTCTGTTTCAGAACGACAGTCTGCATGAATTTGTGGACCAGGAAATTGAGGGGTTGCAGGCATCGATACGTGAAGATGAACTCGCACTGGCGAATATTCCTCAGCAGGATGTGAAACAGCGTGCGAAGATCCAGTATCAGGTTGGCGAAGAATCTCGTCAGTTGCTGTTGTTGACGCGGGTTCGAAATTCAGTGCTGCCACACGTTCCGAGGGACAAATTCGACACGATGGCGGTGATTCTGCTGGTGTTGCTGGCGGCGACACTGCTGAAGGGGCTGTTTATTTACTACCAGGAGATGCTGGTTGGAAGTGTGGTTCAGCTAACGGTGAATGCCATTCGTCAGGACTGTTTTCGCGCGGCACTGAAGCTGGACAGTCAGACGTTGTCCAGTATCGGGACGTCCACTCTGATGTCCCGGATGACCAACGACATTGAACAGATGACGAATGCGATCAAGGTATTTGGTGTCACTCTTGTTCGTGAGCCGTTGAAGGCCAGTGCGTGTACGGCTCTTGCCTTCTACGTGAACTGGCGGCTGGCTCTGTTGTCGGTGACGATGGTGCCGTTGCTGGGGTTGGTCTTCAACTTCTTTGGCCGCCGTCTGCGTCGGGCGTCCCATCGCACGATGGAGAGTATGGCGCGGATTTATGACTGCATTGCAGAGACATTCGGATCGGCACGGATCGTGATGGCCTTTTCCGGGTTTCGCAAGCATCGAAAGAAATTCCTGCAGGCCAATCGCGATTACTATGTGGGTTCAATGAAGATCGTGCGCCTCGGAGCACTTTCTCGGCCGATTTCAGAGATTATGGGTGTTCTCGGCGTCTTTGCGGCTCTTGGGCCGGGCGCCTACCTTGTACTGCGTGAGACGGACTCGATTCTCGGCATCAAGCTGGCGACGGCTCCGATGAGCATTGCGGAGCTGGCGACACTGTATGCGTTGCTGGCCGGAACGCTGGACCCTGTTCGTAAGCTGTCGAGTGTTTTCGAGCAGATCAAGCGGGGGATGGCAGGATCGGATCGCGTGTTCAGTCTGATTGACATGCGGACAGCGGTTCCAGAGCCGAAGTCTCCCCGAGTCATGATTCCTCACCAGTCATTGATCTCCCTTCGTAATGTTTCGTTTCGCTATGACGGAACGGATGTTGAGGGCAGTCTTCGGCCACTGGCGCTGCGTAATGTTTCTCTGGATGTGAAATTCGGAGAGGTGGTTGCGGTGGTTGGTGGGAATGGTTCGGGGAAGTCCACGCTGCTGAGTCTGTTGCCGCGGTTTATGGATCCGGTGGAAGGGCAAATTCTGATTGACGGAGTCGACATTCGCGAATTGCGAACTCAGGATCTGAGGAGCCAGATTGGTCTGGTGACTCAGGAGACCTTTCTGTTTAACGATACGATCTTTGAAAACATCCGTTACGGCAATCCCTCGGCGACACGCGAGATGGTCATTGAGGCTGCGAATCGAGCGCAGGCGACGGGGTTTATTTCGCAGTTACCGGATGGGTTTGAGACCATTGTTGGGGAAAAGGGTGGAAAGCTTTCCGGTGGTCAGCGTCAGCGAATTGCGCTGGCCCGAGCGATTATTCGGAATCCTTCCATCCTGATTCTGGACGAGGCCACCTCGGCCGTGGATTCCCAGAGCGAAGATGTGATTCACGCGGTGCTCAAGAGTTTTGCGGTGAATCGCACTGTGTTTATTATCACGCATTCGTTGAGTACGGCGTTTCTGGATCTGGTGACTCGAGTTGTGGTGATGGACCAGGGGCAGATTGTGGCGACCGGGACATACGACGAGCTGGTACGAACTGCTCCGGCCTACTCGCGACTGCTTCAGGCGGAAACGACTCATTTCAGAGCGGCCTGAGTTCCAGTGGACTCTGCGGGCAGACGTGGTTTCTGACGTTTTCCTCGCAGACAGCCCTGCCCTGCCGAGTCGATTATGTTTTCAGGGCAGAATTTGTGTTCGTAAGCCCGGGTGTAAGAGATTCGGAAGGGTGAGCTTCCCGACGGTGTTGCGGCTCTGCTGCTGAGCGACCTGATTGTTCTGTAAAACAAGCGTGCGATTGACTCATTGTCTTTCCGTGGATGCTGAAATGAATCAGGATCGCCCTCTGGTGCTTTGGAGATTTCTGGATGGTCGCTGCGGGCACGAGAATCAGGTGCTTGGTCTGGCCGAAGCGATCGCGGCGCGAGCTCCCACGGAATTTGTGGATCTGCGGATTGCGGAATTGCCGCGAGGACTGACGCGACTGGTACCGGGTTCGTGGAAGTTTGCGTGCGAGTATCCGCGTCCGGATTTGCTGCTGGGGGCAGGGCATGGTACGCACCTTCCGATGCTGATGTGCCGATACGTGGTCGGTGGACGTGCGATCGTTCTCATGAAGCCCAGTCTCCCCCCTGCCCTGTTTGATTTGTGTCTTGTACCACGGCATGACGTGCTGCGAGTGTGCTGGCCGGGTGTGGTACGTACGGCAGGAGTGATCAATCGGATTCGGCCCGGTGGAACCCGTGATCAGAACCGTGGCATGATCCTGGTTGGTGGCCCATCGAGGCATTTCCACTGGAATGACCGTGAGGTGATTCGGAGTTTGTGCCGCGTGGTGGAGAATTCGTCGGTGGCGTGGCAATTGGTGACGTCCAGGCGAACACCGGAGCGATTTCTGAAGCTGTGGAGTGAGCTGGGACCAAAACGCGTCGAAGCGAGGTCCGCCCCTGCGGATTCGAACTGGCTGTCCGAAACACTGGGCGAGTGTGGTAGAGTGTGGGTGACCAGTGACAGCATGTCGATGATTTATGAAGCGCTGACATCTGGTGCGATAACCGGACTGATTCCATTGAGAGCTCGTATGGGCAGTCGGGTCGCTGTTGAGGTCCAGAGATTGATCGATGAGCAGCAGGTGGTTCTGCCACAGGCGCCTGATCGTGCGGTTTGTCCGGCATTTCCTTTGGTCGGACAGACTGAAGCGGATCGCTGTGCAGTAGAAATACTGCAACGTTGCCTGTTGAGTGTTGAGAGAGCCGCCGCGTGGGAGCCGGAGTCGGATGGACCGATGGAATTGTCTGTCGGCGGGGCGCGTGTCCGATGGACTCCGTTGGGGTGTTCTGATGCGGTCTCCGGAGGTAGCTCCGGCGTTAATTCTGCGCCGGTGCTGCTGCACTGAGTTGACTGTGGCATTGTGAGGAAGCAGCGATGCCAATTCCGGCGAAGCAAATCGAGGGGAAAGCGGCTGAGTTCTTCGTAGAGACGACCGGCCAGCAGGTTGCGGAGAAAATCCCGGGCTGGGAACGGAGTGATCGACCGCCGATGCCACCGGAGTGGCTGAGTCGATGTCGGCCGGGTTTTCAGTTTCCCCGAACACTGTTTCTTCCATTTCTGAGTGGAGTGAACCGCCTGCGGGACGCAGGGTGGTTACCGGGACAGCGGATCACCCGGCATATCGTCATCTGTGGATTTCCCCGGAGTGGCACGACACTGTGTCAGTTGATGCTGGAGTCGTGTCTGGAGGGAGTGGGCACCTGGGGACGGGAGCGCCGCGCGCTGGAGATTGCGAGGTGCGGTCGTCGAAGTCATTCTGTGGTTGTGACGAAGCGTCCGAAGGACGTGTTTCTGATTCCGGAAATTCAGGAATTGTATTCTCGAAGGGATGCTGAGGTCCTGATTCTGCTGATGCATCGTGATCCGCGAGCGGCGTTGACCTCGAAGCATTTCTCCCGGCCGGAGGAATACTATCTGACCGCCGAGCAGTGGACTCATTACTATCGTCACTGGCACTGGTCGAAATCGTTGCCGGGTGTGATGTCGTTGAGTTATGAAGAGTTGATTGCGGATCCGGATGGAACGGAACCGCGAGTTCGTCGATTCACCGGCGTGGCGAATGGTCGGCCATTTCGCAGTTTTCAGCAGCATGTGCCGCAGGGGTTTGATCTGCGAGCGTTGAATGGGCTGAGACATCTGGATGAGGACCGCTTGCAGGCATGGCGGAGCCCGGAACATCGCGAGCGAATCCTTCAGTTGCTGAGCAGTGCGGTGGAATTGCAGGGAGCCCTGGAGCAGATGGGCTATGAATCAGACGACAGGTGGGCCGCTGACTTTGTCGGGGGTTGTCCATCGTCCGACCTGCCGTGTGGGTTGGAGACGAAGGCTGGGCGATGATCCTGAATCGACATTATCGTTTTCTGTTTGTGAAGACCGCGAAGACAGCCGGAACCAGTCTGGAGATTGCTCTGTCGAGATTTACGGGGGTGGGAGACATCGTCACGCCGATCTCGGCAGAGGACGAGCGAATCCGGAGCTCCGCGGGGTGTGGCGGACCTCAGAATTACCGCGTGGCGCCGGGAGCGCGTGGGGTATGGAATTCGCTGAGGCGCTGGATTCCCCTCGGGAAACCTGACTTTTACAACCATATTTCAGTGAGTGAAGTGCGACGCATGCTGACCGGAGCGGAGGCACTGTCGGCTGATCGGGAATTCTGGAATTCGTGCTATAAGTTTTGTGTGGAGCGGAATCCGTTTGATCGAGCGATCTCACTGTATTACTGGTGCTGCCGGAGTGAACCGCGGATGCCACTGACCGAGTTTCTGGAGTCACCGCGGCTGGATGTGCTCAGGCATCATGGCCTTGATCTGTACACGAATCCAGATGGAACAGTCGCAGTGGACCGCGTGTTGCGTTACGAGAATCTGGCCGAAGAACTGGAGGAGGTACGTCAGCTGCTTGGGCTTCCGGAGCCTCTGGTATTGCCGCGAGCGAAGGGGGGCCACCGCAGAGATCTGCGACATTACTCTGAAATCATGACGGCAAGTGATCGCCGGATCATTGAGGATCGATTTCAACAGGAGTTGTCACTCTGGAATTATGCCTTTTGAAATCGGAGCCAGTTTCAGCGGTTGTTAACGGGCGGTGGGCTATTACGGCGAGTTATCGGTATTCAGTTGCGAGTGCAGTCGTCTGATGCCTGCGGCAATTCGATCTTCGATATCACCCTGCCAGCGTAAGGCGGGCCGGCCATATTCAAAGAGATTGCTGCCGCCTTCGTAACCACCTTCCTCCCAGACGCGTCGACTGGGGATGTAGGCCAGCATATCGTCGGAGTATCCCATGACCCATGTCCCCGGGCCATATTCGGCTTTGAATCGCAGGGCATAGTCGACGACAGTTTCGGCCCCCATCCCGATCCACGTCACTTCTGTACCGAGCTGCCAGACGTGAAGCGGATAGGGAGAACCGGATTCAAATTTCTGACCAGCATCCAGTTGTTTGAGCAGTCTGTTTGCCCAGCGGGCTTTCAGGCTGTTTGTATCCTGCTGCAGCATTTCCAGTTCCGGGCGGGTGATAACCTGCAGATAGGGTAGCTGGATTTCCTCGAAGGCCGTGCGGATTCCCGGGGAAACAATCTGCAGCGGTGTGCGGAGAACCTCACGAACCGCCTCTGCCAGCATGTGGCCATATTTCTCACAAAGATCCACGCGGCGACGGGGGAGCGGGTTTTGATCACCGCCACAGGTGTTTACAAACATGGCTGCGCAACCGGGAAACGCCTGTTCCAGTTCCAGCTGAGCAAAGCCCGGATAATCTCCACACCATGTTGTGAAACTGAGAGTCGTGGGGTGGCAGGCATATCCAAACAGTACGGCCATCAGGGATCCATCTGGTCGAGAGACCTGAAGCACCGGGACGCTGTGGTCGACGGGGCCGGCGAGGGCGATTCCACGAGCGAGGAGATCCGGGACATCTGCTTCCCTGTTGTTTCTGCGATTCACGGCAAAGGTAGTTTGCCCCTGACCGTGGTGGAGGGTTGCGGGAGACAGATTGGCAAGAGCGTCTTCCACGAGTTGAACGGTTCGCTCCACCATCTGGTTGGTGTAGTCATTCACAAGTGCTTCCTGTGCAGGGTCAACCGGGTAGTAGTCGATCAGGTCATCCCCAAGTCGCGGGCCACAGTGATTATGCGAAAAGGTGAACATCAACTGTGATCGTTCGAGTTGGCAGCGCTCTTTCAGTCGAGTGAACACGCGATTGCTCATTGAACGCGGTACGCCCTGAAAATCACTGGTGATCAGGACAACGCGATGTCCGTCCGGAGTTACCAGTGCGAGGGCCTTGATCCAGAGATCATGAAGCTTTCCGTCGGGAACACGTTTCGTTCCGTAGCCCGCAAGCCAGACGGGCGTGTCCGGAGTAATCACGGCTCGCGCGGTACCAGCCAGCCACTGTGTCGAGGATGGGGGCTGCATGCAGAACAGGCGGGTGCTGCCGGCCAGCAGCGACGACTGAAGCAGCTGACGACGGGAAACTGAAGGACTCATCGGAGGTTCCCTGGAAGAAATTCCTGAAGTGATATTGCCCTGTCGGTCACCAGAACCATACGCGGTCAGGTCGGCAGTTGACAGTGTACGAGCTAACGACGAAAAATGGAGCCCGGGAGTCAGGTGGGTGGTGGTATCAGCACATGACGTGCGATCCCGGCTATTGCCGTACGACAGGAATTACTGCCGACGCATTTTGAGCAGGAAACAGGGCGAATATGGCGGAAAGTATTGCACGTTGTCAGGTGACGCCGTTTGCGGACCATCAGGTCGCCTTCTGCATTGATGAGCGGGAGGTGTTGCGATGGAATTTCGGAACTGCGTATCCCCGTCCGTTCTTTTTTCCACTGCGCGGGCCATCCGGTGCGATACTGACCAGAATGGGACATCCCGGGGCGCCGGATCATGATCATCACCAGTCAGTCTGGTTTGCTCATAATAAAGTTCTGGGAATTGATTTCTGGGGAAACAATTCCGGAGCCTTCATCCGGCAGCAGCAATGGCTGGCGATGGAAGACGATGATGAGTTCTGTAGGCTGGCTGTTGAGTTGGGTTGGTTCGATGGTCACAATCCCCAGCCTCTGATTCGTCAGGAATTGATCTGCGAAGTGCGTCCATTGGATCGGGGGAATGAGTACACCCTGGAATTGCAGAGTCGATTTGTACCACTGGCGGGATCACTGGAGTTTGGGCGAACGAATTTCGGGTTTCTGGCAATCCGAGTTGCTCGCTCCCTCTCGGCTGTTTTTGGAACCGGAGTGTTGACGGGCAGCGAGGGAACTCAGACGGAAAAGCAGCTATTCGGACAAGCAGCGCGGTGGATGGACTATACCGGGCAGACGCGGCGAGGGCATGCTGAGCCTGAGGGGATGACACTGATTGATCATGCGGAGAATCCCGGACAGCCCACGGGCTGGCATGTTCGGGATGATGGCTGGATGTGTGCATCGCCATGCATGAACAGCGCGCTGGTGACGACTCAGGACACCCCTTTGGTGCTCCGCTATCTGCTGCATGTGCATGCAGGTTCTGTGGACAGTCTGCGGGCTTCCCAGCTGCATCAGGAGTTCAGTGGTCTTCCTGCGATGCGAGTTGTGAAGTCAACGGCTCCGCATATTCGCTGGAAGATTGAGCGATGATCGCTGTCATGAGAGATCTGTGACGATTGAAATCAGCGGAGTCGCACATTTTTGTGATGCCGGCAGGTCCATTCACAGTATCGAATAGGCTGCGTTGCAGGCTGTTTCGCACGAATGATCACAACAGGTGTTTGTCCGTAATGAAGGCCGGGGAATAGATTGACTCGGGTATTTTCTCCGGAGCGTGCTTTTGACTGGACGCCAGGGGCTTGTTGGCAGCACAATAGTCGATTGTCGGATTGACCTTGTGATAGCCGGACGATACCCATGCGAATTCTCGGTTCACTGTTGTTGCTGACTGCAATTTCCTGCCTGCCATGTCGTGCGGCCGACGAGGTGTTGCCCCGCGCTGTGGATTATGCAACGCAGATTCGTCCCCTGTTGTCGCAGAAGTGTTTTGACTGTCACGGAAGTGAGACCCAGGAGGGGCGATTGCGGCTGGACCTGAGAACCGCCGTATTGCGTGGAGGAGATTCGGGGGAGCCCGCGCTGGTACCAGGTGATGCGGGGATGAGTCATCTGATCCAGCTGGTGTCTGGTCGGGAGGCCGGAAAAGTGATGCCGCCGGATCCTGAGGAACGACTGACTGCTGAAGAGATTTCGCTGCTGTCCACCTGGATTAATGAAGGTGCCAAATGGCCGACTGGCGAATTGGAAACGGATGAGCCGCAGCAGGAAATTCTTCATTGGTCGTTTCAGCCTGTCGACTCACCTGCGTTGCCCGCTACTCAGTCAACATGGGTGCAGAATGGCGTCGACGCCTGGATTCTGGAATCATTGACGAAACATGAGCTGAAGCCGTCTCCGGAGGCGGATCGAGTTGACCTGATTCGTCGGCTTTATCTGGATATGACGGGGCTGCTGCCGGCACCAGAAGAGGTGGAGCAATTTGTTCAGGATAAAAACCCGGAGGCATGGGCAAATCTGGTGAATCGGGTCCTTGAGAGTCCTCATTATGGGGAACGATGGGGACGTTACTGGCTTGATCTTGTTCGTTTTGCTGAGACGAATGGCTATGAGACGAACCGAGAGCGTCCCAATGCCTGGCCGTATCGGGACTACGTCATCCGATCGCTGAATAACGATAAGCCCTACGATCAGTTTATCCGTGAGCAGATTGCGGGCGACCTGACGGGGGCACCGGAGGCGACGGCTTTCCTTGTTGCTGGTCCCTATGACATCGTGAAAAGTCCCGATATCAGTTTAACGCTGATGCAGCGTCAGAATGAGCTGGATGATATTGTGAGTACAACAGCGTCGGCCTTCCTGGGGCTGACGGTGGGATGTGCACGTTGTCATAACCACAAATTTGACCCGATTCGTCAGACGGATTATTACTCGCTGCAGGCAATTTTTTCAGGCGTGCAGCATGGTGACCGCGCCATTCCACTGTCTGAAGCAGAGAAGCTGAAAGTTACAGATCTTGAGCGACAGATCATGCAGCTGCGGCAACAGTTGAAGCCTGCGATTCGCAGTCAGGAGTTGACTCGGGAGGCGGTAACGGCCCGCGAGAACCAGGAGTTGTTTGACCCGGTATCAGCGCGACTGCTGCGTTTTACAATTGAGACGACGAATTCCGGTGAGCCGTGTCTGGATGAGCTGGAAGTCTTCAGTGGCGATCAAAATGTGGCGCTGGCCTCGGCGGGGGCGATGGTGACCAGTTCCAGTTCTTTGCAGGGCTATGCAATTCATCGCCTCGAGCATATCAACGACGGAATTGCGGGAAATGCGCACAGCTGGATTTCCGCAGAGCCGGGTCGTGGTTGGGTGCAGCTGGTCTTTCCCACGCCCGTGACGCTTGATCGCATCGTGTGGGGGCGGGACCGTGAGGGACAATTCCAGGATCGCGTGGCGACTCAGTATCGGATTGAGATTTCCGGTGATGGTGAAACATGGACGACGATCGCCTCGTCGGCAGATCGTGCGGCGTTTTCGACGGTGCCAAGGGAGCCTGAGTACGATTTCTCCGGACTGGCGTCTGAGGATCGGGAGCGTAACGAGAGTTGGCTCAGGGATCTGAAGCGGGCACAGGCGGACCTGACGCGTTTGAAGTTTGTCGGGACGGTGTATGCCGGGACATTTCAACAGCCCGGGCCGACTCACCGTTTGTTTCGTGGTGAACCGACGGCTTTGCGGGAACAGGTTGTGCCGGATACGGTTGCGTTTCTGGGGCAGTTGAAGCTTTCGCAGGAAAGCCCGGAGTCTGAGCGGAGACTGGCTTTTGCAAATTGGGTTGCATCACGAGATAACCCACTGACAGCACGGGTGATGGTCAATCGCTTATGGCAGTTCCATTTCGGTCAGGGCCTGGTTTCGACTCCGGGTGACTTCGGACTGGCGGGGGCAGCGCCGACGCATCCTGAGTTACTGGATTGGTTAAGTCGTGAATTGATGGATCATGGCTGGTCACTGAAGCATATTCATCGCCTGATTCTGCTGTCCGCAACGTATCGCCAGGACAGTTTGGCGAACGAGGCGGGGCTGCAGAAAGATGCGGGCACTGCATGGTGGTGGAGATTTCCGCCGCGTCGCCTTGAGGCTGAGCCGATTCGTGACTGCATTCTTCAGGTGACCGGAGTTCTGGATCGGACAATGTATGGTCCGGGTTTCAGTGCCTTTGAAGTGGAACTGGAGAATGTGCGACATTATTTCCCGAAGAAAAACTACGGACCCGCGGACTGGAAACGGATGGTTTATCAGACGCGCGTTCGTCTGGAGAGAGAGTCTGTGTTCGGTGCTTTTGACTGTCCGGACGCCGCGACCTCTGTGCCACGACGAAGTCGATCGACGACGCCTCTGCAGGCCTTGAATCTCTTCAACAGCACATTTATGCTGCAGCAGGCGGAATTGTTTGCTGGTCGCCTGCACAGGGATTGCGGTGAAAGTGCCGAACGACAGGTGGAGCGTGCGTTCCTGCTGTGTTTTGGACGCCGACCGGACTCAGAGGAGTTCCGAGAAGGGATTGCGTTCGTGCAGGAGGAGGGTTTGGAAGCCTTTTGTCGTGCCACACTGAACAGCAATGAACTGGTGTTTATTCCCTGACCAGCTGAGTGTGAAATATCGGAAGTGGTAGGGCGATTCGAAACACGTCCCGTATTCGTCCCGCGGCTGCACGTCGGCAGGGGCCTGATTGCTTTCGTCGAATACTGCGAGGGGCATGACATGCAAAAATCGGATGTTGTTCGCTGGGTTTCAGTGTTGTTGTTCGTGGCCACTGAGCTGCTTTTGACGGACGTATACGCGGATGAACTTCGGGAGCGGCTGAAGGATGTCAATGGCGTGCGGACGGAGGTGTGGGTTTACAACGACATACCGGCTGCGATTCAGGAGGCACGTCGGACCGGCAAGCCGTTGTTTGTGACATTTCGATGTGTTCCCTGCCGGGATTGTGCGGCATTTGACGCGGACGTGGCGAATGGGAACGAACGGGTTCGGGAATTTGCGGCGAAGGAGTTTATCGCTGTCCGTCAGGTGGAAATGAAGGGCGTGGACCTGACGCAGTTTCAGTTTGACTATGACCTGAACTGGGCTGCTGTGTTCATGAATGCTGATGGAGTGGTTTACGCGCGGTATGGAACACAGGGCGCCGAGGGATCCGATGCGTGGAATTCGATCGAGGGTTTGATGACGACCATGCAGCGCGTTCTGCAGATGCACCGTGATTATCCTGAGAACCTCGCTGAACTGGCGAATAAGCGTGGCCAGGCAGTACCTCAGAACGACGCCCTGCAGCTACCGGGGCTCCGGAATCCGGAAAAGTACGCTCGAGAGACAAATCGGTCCAACTGCATTCATTGCCATAATATCCACGATGCTGAACACCTTCAGGCTCTGAGGGAGAACCGGTATTCCCCGGAAATGTTGTGGAAGTATCCGCTGCCTGATCTGATTGGTATGAAGATTGACCGTCGGAATGGTACGGAGATTGTCAAGGTTGTGCCGGAGTCACCCGCAGCGCTGGCTGGATTAGCCGTCGGCGAAGAGGTTGTGCGCATGAATGGACAGCGGATTGCGTCGATTGCCGACATGCAGTGGGTTCTGCACCACCTTCCCGGAAAGGCGACACAGGTTGAAGTCGAGGGAAGTCAATCGGGAAAAAAAATCCTGCGATTACCGGATGGCTGGCGTGTACATGACTTTTCGTGGCGCGGATCCATGTGGAATGCCCCGCCGCGTCTGGCGGTCTGGTTGCCTGAGCTGACAGGCGAAGCGTTGACAAATCTGGGATTGCCGCAGGGCGATGGTGCTCTTGAAGCGCGGTGGATCAATCAGGAAAGCGACGGGGGGCGGCAGGCGCTGCGCGACGGGCTGCGTGAGAAGGATGTGGTGATTGGTGTGAGCGGCCTGCCCGTCCGGATGAATTCCCGTCAGTTCAATGCGCATTTGAAGTTGAACTACAAGGTGGGCGACGTGCTTCCGCTGACCATTCTCCGACAGGGGCAGAGGATGGAATTGAAGCTGAGGCTGGTCGAGTGATCGAGGAGAACTGGCGGCAAACTTTCGCCGCAGGCAAGTCTTCGGCCGCTGGAAACAGGGCTGTGGAACAGACGGCGGCCTACTTCAGCGGAATTGTCCCTGTGGCAAAAGCCGTTTCCTGCAATTCAGATCTGCGACAGCCGAAAATCTACCTTTTCGTCCTGAAGGGTGTTGCCTCCGGGACCTCGATCAGGGGCAGATGATCTGCCTCAGTCCAGTGCAGTTTCAGAGGCGTGGTCTGTGGCTGCCGACACTCCCCGGGAATTCGAATGGGTGCCCCGATTGATTCGAGGGTGATCGAGTAATCACCAGCCTTGAGCCAGAGTGGGCCCCTTGCGTCGGGTTGAAACAGCCCGAACGAGCCATCATCTGCGGTCTGTCCAAAACCGATTTCTTCAAAGCCGTCAGAAGTTTTCTGGTAGATGTGCACGAGGATGTCACTGGTGGTTGCGGTGCCAATACGCAGCATTCCCGGGGTTCCGGACTCGGTGGGCGCTGGGTTCTCTGAGCAGCCGATCAGAAGAGTGGCAAACAGCAGGATTGAGAATCGGGGGATCATCTTGTGTTCCGATTGCTGGAGGGGCAGGAGTGAGGTTATTCCTGGGACGGGCATGAGACTTTCAGGAGAATGGCAAACCGGGGCTGATGTGCTGCAGTCCAAGCCAGCTGGCAAGAGATGGGATGCGAGCCAAAACCAGCCATTCGAGCAGCAGGACCATCGCGAGTGTGATGGCGAACAATGGGAAGCACAGCCCCAGACACAAGACAAGACCGAGGAAGCTGATTGAGTAGCGTGGCTGTTCGATGGGGCGTGGTGCGCCGAGAACGCCACTGTCTCGGCGTTTCCACCAGAGGATGACACCGCTGACAGAGAGCAGAATCAGACCGCACGCGGTGATCAAACCCATGGCGATGTTGATCCATCCAAAGAGTTGTCCCTCGTGCGCAGCTACGCCGATCCCGATCGCACGATCGATCCAGTGCTTATCGGAAAAATTCTGACGACTGACGATGGCCCCGGTTTTGGAGTCGAGATCAACGGTGACGCGTCGTGGCCGATTGGGAGTATCCGAGCGCCCTGTCCACAAGGGAGACCGTCTTCCGGGGGTGGCGATGATGACCGGCGCCTCCAGTTGCATACCGGCCATAGTGGCGACCATGGCGTTGATTCCCGACAGATCCGGAGCGATATCGGGTTGTGCAGAGGAGGCTGTGTTGTGGCCGCCATGGTGACCAGAACCTGAATGGCCATCGTGAGAGGTACTGGAAGAGGCCCGCTTTCCCTCGCTGCTGTTTGCCCAGTCCTGCTGTACGACTGCAGTGCCAGTCAGTTTTCGTACGGACTTGAAGTAGTCACCCCAGAACTTTGCCCACGGCAAACCCGTCAGCAACAGGAACAGGGCCATCAGAGAGATCCACATACCGATGACTGCGTGGAGGTCTCGCCAGAAGAGGCGTGAACCCTGAAACAGACGCGGATAAAAAACGCCAGCAAGGCTTCGTGTATTGCGTGGCCACCACAGAAAGAGCCCGCTCAGGAGCAGTACGATGGTCCAGCAGGCCGCTGTCTCGACGATATTGGAGCCACGATCACCCATGAGAAGTTCACCATGCAGCCGAAAAAACAGACGCATGATGCGTTCGTCTTCAGGGACAGAACCAAGGACCTGCAGTGTTTCCGGATGTATAAATGTGCGATGGACGATTCCCTTCTGTCGAACGAGAACTCGAACGGCTGAAGTGGTGTCTCCGGGAAGCTCGTAGCTGCTGAAAACAGAACCGGGGAACGCAGCAAGTGCCGCCTCAACATGTTCAGCGGGCAGTCGTGTCCTCCCGGTCATGTTCAACTGGTTATAGGCCCGTTCTGTCCACGACTCAATTTGTGGCTTGAACAGGTAGACACAACCTGTGAGCGACAGCACGATCACAAACGGGACACAGATTAACCCCGCGTAAAAGTGCCAGCGCCAGACTGCACGATAGTGGGGCCATGTCCCGGTAGTGTGTTTTGGCGTCGATGTGCTGTTTGTCTGTTTGTCTGGCGGGGTGGCGATCGTCATGGTCTCGTGGAGCTCCGGATATGTTCAGCGGCTGAAGGATAGTTCATGCGGCGTTGAGGATTGTCAGACGATTCCTCGCCATCGCGTATCCATGGTGGCCCACATCGACGGTTCTGACTGAGGCCGTCGATGTGGGTTTGGGGCGCATGGAAAGCGGGGAAATGGTGGGGGCAGGTTTAGAAATCAGAAACGACTTCTCCACCATCTTTGCTGTGCAGGCTGCGGTGCAATGCCGTGTCGATATTGTCGCTGAGCATGCGGACGGAGCCGTCACCCAACAGAACCTGGGCGGTGCCGGTATGCCAGCTTCGGGGACCAAAGAATCCGGTAAAGTGCACAACCACGTCAGGGATCCTGCTGTTTGGTGTTGTGTAGCCGTTCGTCAGTGTGCTGACAGCGCCGGAGTGGGCCCAGGAGACGCCTCGTCCACGTAGCGCGGCACTGGAGGCACCACGCCAGGATGTTTTCTGTGGCCAGATCGTGGCCAGATCGGGGTTAACGATCACACCACTCGGACCGTTGATCCAGCCTCCTCCGGATGCGGCGAGTCCCTGAACGGCCAGCAGATTAGCGCTGACGCCGGCAGATCCATTGAGTGTCATTCGATAATTGAATGCGGGCAGGGTTCCAGCGGGGAGCGTGATATCTGCTCCAACACTGCGAATGGCCTCGCTCATGACCACGGTATTTGAGGTACCGTCTGTCACATCCCGCATGCGTACACTGGAGTTTTCGTAAACGAGACCATCCGTTCTCCACCGCAGATCATAATTGGCTCCAGTCCCACTGCCGTAGCTGATCATGTAATTGACTCCGGCATACACGGCACCGCCGGCACCGGTATTCAGCGTTGGGGCCGGATCGCTGGGGCACAGCATGACCTGCAGTGGTGTGGCAAAGGCGGCTGCGCACCTGGGATTTGGTACAAGATTGTTGAAGGGGCCCGTGAATGCTGGTTGAGTGAAGTCCAGAAGATTCTGGAGATTGACCTGCTCCATGTAGGGCAGCAGCCTTGCCTGAGGGGAAAATCCCTGGACATTCGGGAGGTAATTCTGGGCATTTGTCATGGGAAACATGCCAAACGTTCCCTCGTAGTTGTGCAGGGCCAGCCCGAATTGCCTGAGATTGTTCCGACATTGTGTTCGCCGGGCTGCTTCCCGCGCTTGCTGAACGGCTGGGAGCAGCAGTGCCACGAGGATGGCGATGATGGCAATAACTACAAGCAGTTCGATCAATGTGAAACCATGTCGGTGTTTGCGAAAGTACATGATGAGAACCCCTGATGCTGGGCGTTGTTGTTGGATTAGATTGCAGCGGCTGGATTGCCGTCGCTGGTTCGTGGATCAGTTTGTGACCGACGCAATGAACCTGTTGGTGCGCAACGAAGGCTGATCTGTGAATGCGACGCTGCTGGAGGCGATGCCCTTTTTCGGAGCTGAGCGTTTTGAGTGTTCCGGACAGACCTGCAATTGATGCCGTGTCTATAGCCAGTCGTGTGGAGTGGAAGCCTGATGTCAGCCAATGGTGGTGTCGCGGTGGAACAGGCAGGTCCCTCCGAGCCATATCCGGTGTGGCAGTTGCCAGATGGAACGCCATATACGGGGCGTGTGCAATCGGCGCAACATCGCGCTGATTGCCTGAGCCAGTCGTCCGTTTACGGAGTGCGGCCTGCGTTGGTAAAGCAGGGGGGCAAGCTGGCGATCACGATCCGAAATCAGGGTTTGTTGACGAGTGTAACGCTGGAAGCCCTCTTCCCCGACGAACGCTCGAACAACAGCCTGCGGCACTTGGCAGGATTCGACTCAGATCACCGGCAATTTGGGAGGCGTTGTAGGGGACTGCCCGTCAGTCGGGGGCAGCCGTTCTGAGCCGGGGGCATAAAGAGTGCCCGCCATTGCAGCGAGCCCCGGCAGCATGGCACGTTCCGGAGAGACCACGCTGGAAATCATCAGCTGCACCAGATTCACCCCACGGCACTCAAGAGATTTCAGAATGGAAGTCCATTTCCGCTGGGGCTGAATTGTCTGAATGGTCTGAGGGGGCGAGGTTTGATGGCGAACAGGCGTGTTGCCGGCGTCGCAGCAGTCTTTGGCCGACGCTGAATTGCTGGCACACTGCCCGACTGATTGGGGAGCTGCCGTCGTCAGGCTGATCGGTGTCTCTGGTGCGACGGCAGCGTCAGATGTTGCTGGCTGGGGATCCTTCCCAGCAGCCGAAGCGACCGTGTCAGGAATTTTGACGTGATGTCTTTTAGCCCCTGCCATCTTTTGAGAGGTGGGATTGCAACAGCATTGTTTTCGGCAGTCTTCAGCCGAGCGACAACCGCAGGTGCGATAGAGGCAGGGAAATGGAACAGACGCATCTTTGCCGGGAACAGGTTTCTGCGGCCTGATCCACGTTGACGGCAGCGGTACTGCCAGCACGAGACACAACGACATCAGGAGCCCTGCTGATAGCCAGCGGGTCACGCGTTTGGTCGTTGAAATGGTGATTTGTGCCGCCATGGAGGAGTGATCTCGGAAAAACTCGCTCGACGGAACAAGCCTACCTGTTGTCGAAAAAGAAGACAAGGATCTCTATTTGATTCTCAGTAATTGATTGGGCGTTGCAGCACTGCAAATGCATGACCGCTTCGTGCCCTCAGGATGAAATTTTGTCCTGCGAAAAGGAGGGCCATGGTCAATCTGGCGGTTGGATGAGTTACGCAGGGGGTGGCAATTTGTAAACATGGCCTCGGATGGATTTTCCGCTGTCCCTTGCATCTGATGCGGATCACTGGACAATGCAGGGCCTGATTAGCGGGATCGCTGAATTCCTGATGGCGATGGCCTGCACCTTTCCCACCCACATCCACTTAGCTTGTGAGAATTTCCGCATGTCCAGTGAGGATACTCGGCTGCACTCGCGGTCCAGCCACCACGCGGAAGAATCAGTCAGTCAGGGGCATGATGCTGAAGAGATTTTTTCTCCTCAGCCGGGAACCCCTCTCATGCCTCCCTGGACCGTTGCAGAGTTGCCGGCGTCTCCCGTCTTTCAGTGGCGAAAGCTGCTGCTGATGGTCGGACCGGGGCTTGTGATGGGTGGTGCTGCCATTGGTGGGGGAGAGTGGCTGACAGGGCCATTGGTCACAGCTCGGTATGGTGGAGCGCTGCTTTGGCTGGCGACGTTGAGTGTGGTGTTTCAGGTTGTTTACAACGTGGAAATCAGCCGATACACGCTTTACAGCGGTGAACCGATTTTTACAGGCAAGTTTCGGATTGGTCCGCATCCTTTGTTCTGGGTGGTTCTGTACCTGTTGCTGGATATCGGATCGTTTCTTCCGTACCTGGCTTCAAATGCCGCTATTCCGCTGGGAGCGATGCTGCGTGGCAGAATTCCCGATCCCTCGATTCCTGCAGATCAAAGTCTGTTGACGATTCTGTCGTGCGGAATTTTTGTGTCGGTACTGATTCCGCTCTGTATTGGTGGAAAGGTGTACAATTCCATCAGGGCACTAATGACCTTCAAGCTGGTGTTTGTGTTGACATTTCTTCTGTACCTTGCCTTTCAGTATTCGACAGTTTCGACCTGGAAGGAAATCGGAACCGGGTTTCTGAAGTTCGGTAACGTGCCTGTCAAACCCGCTGAAGATACGAATCTCGATGGTAAGCAGGACGCTGAAGAACAGCCCCATCAGAACATTGACAATGTGTTTTCCGCCTGGTCTGAAGGACGCAGCCTGGCATTTGACCTTTCGTTGCTGGGAATCCTCGCATCGATGGTTGCGATCTCTGGAAATGGGGGGTTGACGAATACACCGATCAGCTCATTCACGCGAGATCAGGGGTGGGGCATGGGGAAGCATGTGGGTGCTATCCCGAGTCTGGTTGGGGGGCATGCGATTGAGCTTTCACATGCCGGCAAGGTGTTTAGGCTGACACCTGAATCGTTGCGACGGTGGGCGGGTTGGATGGCTCATGTCAGCCGCGAACAGTATCTGGTCTGGCTACCCGCATGCTTTGTCGGGCTGGCACTGCCAAGTATGCTTTCTGTGCAGTTTCTGCAGCGCGGAACAGTTCCTAATGACAAATGGCAGGCGGCGGCCATGACGGCCGGCAGTGTGCGTGACGTGGTGGGAACTGCATGGGGACCGCTGTTCTGGTACCTTACGTTATTCTGCGGATTTCTGATTCTTTCCAGCAGCATGGTGACAACGGCTGATGGCGTTCTGCGACGATGGGTAGACGTGTTCTGGACAGCCAGTCGCCGTCTGCAAACGTGGGACCCTTCTCAAATTGGCATTCTGTATTTTGGCGTGCTTTGCTGTTACATGCTGGTCGGGATTCTGATGCTGTTGCTTGTGCGCGGCGACACACTTTTGGTGACCGCCACGGGAATGATGTACAATTACGCACTTGGATTCAGCTGCCTGCACACACTCCGTGTGAACACCACGTTGTTACCGCAGGAGTTGAGACCTCGGCTGTGGCAGCGGATTGCCCTCGTTCTGGGATCTGTTTTCTTCCTGAGTGTCGGTGTGATGGCCACGTATGCCGAGTGGCCGAAGTTAAAAAAACAGGTCGCCGAAATGTTCAGTGAAACTCCGGAACAGACTTCTGCGGCTCCCGTAAAGCCCGTTACCGCTGTTCGGTGAACAGAATGAGAAGTCGCTCGTTCGGAGCGCGAAATGATTCCAACCTGGCAGCGGGGATGGTTTCCACGTTCGATTAACAGATGAGTATCAAACTGTATCGTCGGGGGCTCATGAACATCGCACTCTGCTGATCGCGGTGTCCCTGCACCAGTGGAACGGGAAGTTGATTTTCAGCCGACACAATTCATGAGTAGACTATTTGGGGTGGCAGATCAACTCGCAGGTGTTGATCTTGTTTTCTTACACATGGCGGCTCATGGAGATAGAGCCTGCACAGGGATACAGAATGAATTCCGAGGTGAGGCCAGAGTTTTCGGTGCAGCAAACGACTCAGACAGAAGTGGAATTACGCCAGTTGTGTGTGCGAGCGGGAGAACGCACGCTGCTTCAGAACGCGAGTACGGTCTTTCGTGCCGGGGAACTGACACTCATTCTTGGATGCAGCGGGGTTGGCAAATCAGTGCTGCTGCGAATTCTTGCGGGGCTGACTGACGACAGTCACTCCGCCATTCGTGTCACAGGCGAAGTTCTGTTTCGGAAGCAGTCTATCCAAACGCCAGCAGGGCCTTCGGAAAGTTCTGCGATCGCTGCCGGGGATGTCGTGGCAGTGGTGTTCCAGAATTTTGCGTTATTCGATGAACTATCGCCTCTGCAGAATATTCTGATCGCTCTTGATCACTCAAACAAACATCCTCGACGCGTGGACCGACTTTCTGCGGCTCGAGGTCTGCTGCGGCAGTTGCAGGTCCCTGATGACCGTGCTGTCTCTGTACTGAGCGGCGGTCAGCAGCAGCGATTAGCGATTGCTCGCGCTGTCGCACCGGGAAATCAGGTCGTTCTGTATGATGAGCCGACTTCCGGGCTGGACATTGGGACTGCCCGCGGAGTGGCATCGTTGATTCGACAGACTCACGAGGCTTATCGCAGAACGTCGATTGTCGTTACTCACGATTATGCGACGCTTGCAGCGATAGCGGATCGCATACTGATCCTGGATCACCAGCGACAGACACTTGATGAAGTGCCGCGTGAATTCTGGGATCAGTTATCCGGGAAACTGGGAGCCCCCCCGGACATGGCGTCCACCGGTCAAGTGCCTCGCAGGATGAGCGATCTGGTGGGTTGGCTCGCCGGGATCCTCGACGGGGCTGGGCAGTTTGCTCTCGACGTACTGCAATTACCGCTGACCCTGTTGCCTGTTTGGCGAAGTGTTGGCTGGGGACTTCGCTATTCCGGGTACTACCTTTGGCTTGTCTCCGGGCCTTCGGCCTGCCTGTATGTTGCCGTCGCCTGCATGATCCTTGGATATGTAGCGCAGGATTTCGTGTTCCGTTACCTGCCTTTTCGTCAGTTTTCAGAGCCCCTGCTGACCGAGAATCTGCTGCATGCGACTGGGTTCTCCCTGTTTCGGTTTCTCGTTCCAATCCTGTCTACTCTTCTGATCGCTGCCCGGTCTGGTGCGGCAGTCGCCGCTGACGTTGGAAGTAAGGTCTATGGTCACCAGCTTGACGCACTTCGATGCCTCGGAGCGGCCCCGGACCGGGTACTGAGAACGCCGATCCTGTATGCATTCGTACTGGGAACTCCCATGCTGTGTCTGCTTGGGTATTTCACCGCTGCGTGCAGCGCGGCATTTGCATTCCTGCTAACGCATCCTGAACCCGGGCTGGCCTTCTGGGATGCTCATTTTCACAAGGAGTTGATTTCGGAGGGCCGTTTTTTTTATCGAGGCACAGGATGGTTGACATGCAAACTGCTGCTGTGTGGTGCGGGCATCGCTGTTGTCGCATGGCGACAGGGGCGAAGGCCAAAACTATCGAGTGCTGATATCAGTCGTGGAGTAACCAGAACGATTCTCTGGTCCACCCTGCTGGTCCTTGGTGTGCACTTCCTGTTCTCGCTGTATGAGTTTCAAGCGAAGAAATAGCCACATGCTCAAGGGGTGAGGATCTGCGCCATCCAGATGGCTCGTTCCCATCGAACGCTTGATTCGGAGGCAGAGAGCGAGTGCGATTGGAGGCTTCGCATTTTCGGCAGGCAGATTGGGAACGCTGCTCTGTCGCGTTCCACTTCCTGACTTACCAACTGAAACATGCCCGGGCAGACGGTTGACGGAACTCAGGAGTTGCTGCCGCAGTCTGCAGTGAATCGCTGAGGCAGCCCTCGACGTTCCAGTTCTTCATTCAGAACTGTGTGATAGTAGGCAAGGCGAACGGAAGCATCATCGAGGGCACCGCCGAACGATCTTTTTTCTTCAAGATAAATTCGCGGCACAGCAAATTCCCGAATACGCCACCCAAGGTTGGCTGCCTGAACCCAGAGTTGCAGGGGCATGGCATATCCGGTGACGGTGATGTCAAGGTCAGCGAGTGCGCTGACTCGGTACGCTTTGAATCCACAGAATGCATCCGTGATCGACAGCCCGAGTTTTTCATTCAGGCACGCTGTAATCCTGCCATTAATCGCCCGGCGGTCCTCAGGTGCAGAATTGTCTCCTGTAAATTCACGCAGATAGCGGGACCCCGAGATCATGTCTGCCGGAGCGTATTCGTCGTTGATGAGTTGAGCAATTTCAGTGACAAATTTCGGTTGGTGCTGGCCGTCACAGTCCATTGTTACAAGTATGTCGAAGTTGCGATCAAGCGCGTACTCAAACGCCGTTCTCAGTGCCGCTCCGTACCCTCTGTTCGGCTGATGACGCACCACATGAATCCCCTGAATCTCCGCAAGACGCTCAGAGGTTCCATCGGTTGACCCATCATCCACAACAAGCACCTCGCTGACGTGCGCCAGAAGTTCATGAAGAACCCCTTCGACATGTCCGACCTCGTTGTAGACCGGCAAGGCAGTAAGTATTCGTGATTTCATATCCAGATCCTATTCCGATGACGCCGGAAGTCAAACAGCGAGGGCAAACCCAGTGACGAACGAGTGCTGCCCCTCTTGACGAACCATAAGTCAATCGAAAACGAGGTTTTAGCGGGAGACAGCGTGTTACCGAGGTGTTTTTGAGTGTGCTCACACGAGCATTCAGGATACCCCGTCGAATCATCGCTGCACGATTCAGGTTATCGGACTTTGGTCCCAGGGACTTGCCCTACCCTGCCGTTGTGCCGTGAATCTCTTGCTCTTCCTCGAAAAAAAATCCTGCAGTAACTAAAAATGTTGGAAACCACCGTGCAAATCGGAAAAAGAGAAACAGATAGGTACGGCAGTTGATTCCTGATTCCGGCGACGATTATTCGCATCGATGGTCTCGTTGAGGGCATTTGTGGCTCAGTGTGCAGGACATTCGTGCGTGCCGGGGAGCCTTGAAATGGTTAAAACAAGTCAATGTGCGGGACTGCGATTGCATTAAGCATGCGGCTCTGGTGGCTTGGTTCCAGCGCTCGTGCGGACGCAAGGCTGTGCAGCCGGAAATTGCGGGCTCGGTTCAAGCAAAGTAACCGTAGGTAGCTATCCCCTGTCGTTCAGGTGGATTGATTCTGAATTCTGCAAGCCCTGCGAAGCAAACTAACCCCCTCCATGGCATCAGGACGTCCTGCTTCCGTACGAAATCGCCTGCGGAAGTTGCGCACGAGGTCCATCCAGGATTCCACCGTGCAGTCCAGTCGTTCCAGAATCGG
>CAIYBH010000435.1 GCA_903924405.1 uncultured Planctomycetaceae bacterium
GCGGCTTGGCAGGAGCCGCGCCCTCCCGTTGTGGGTTTGCGGCTTGGCAGGAGCCGCGCCCTCCCGTTGTGGGTTTTCGGCTTGGCAGGAGCCGCGAGCTCCCGTTGTGGGTTTGCGGCTTGGCGGGAGCCGTGCTTTCCCAAAGTGTTGTCAGCCTTCCGCGACGGCTTTCATTTTCTGCAGACCGAATTGAGCGACGTGCAGAGGATCCTGGGACCACAGGTCTTCGCGGAACAATTCCAGCGACAGCCAGCGATTGTAGCCGACTGAAGTGAGCAGATTGCAGTAGGCATTCAGATCAACGACACCATCGCCCGGGAGGACTCGATCAGAATCCTGTTGCAGATGTGCGGGTGGAAAGTCGGGGCAGTCATTGAAGTGCGAGATGGCAATCTGGTGGGGAAGTAGTTTTGCGATGGATTCCATGGGTCCGCCGCCGCGGTGACAATGGAAGGGGTCGAGCACGACGGTGGCCTGAGGATGCTGGCAGCGAACCATGATATCGATGGCATCGTCAATCGTGTTGATGTCATCGACGAACCCAAGGTACTCAAAGGCGGGTTTGACGCCAAATGTGGCACCGAGGTCCAGAAGTTCGGCGTAGTGCTGTGCGCCGAGTTCCCGATCGGCTGCGCCCGGTGGTGGACCTGCGATGGCGAATTCAGCGCCGACGGCTGCGGCCTGTTCCAGTCGTCTGCGGACTTCGTCGAGGGCTTGAGCATGTTGTGGGCCGGCGGGCTGGAACCAACCGGCCAGATAGATGGTTGTGGGGACGACAAGTCCGTGATCGTCGAGTGCCACGCGAAGTTCTCGGAGTGTTCCGCCGGACTGGAGATGCAGATCGATATGGTCGTGCCACAGTTCGATCGCATCGTATCCGGCCTCGCGCGTGACCTGGATCTGGCGAAGCACGGGAGTAGTGCGGATGGTGCTGGCATTCAGGCAGTAACGAAAGCGTGACATGGCGGGAAGACGTCCTGAAGGGCCAATGGAAGAGCCGATGGGTGGCTGGCGACGACGAGCGGGATAGCGACCACGAATCCGGAGTGTGGAAGGATAGTTCTGGAACGAGTGCGCGACCAGTCAGCAGTGATCTGGTGAAGCAGTGAGGACAGGCGCGTACGGTCGTTCGGGGCGGCGGCGATTCCTCGGAATATGCAGGGCAACGGCAGGAATTGACCGAAAACGCACGGTGGAAATGGTCTGTTACAGACCTGGCGGCCAGTCACCTTCCGGCTGTTCGTACTCGGACGGAGGGTCCGGTGGGGGAGGCGAATTGCGAAGTCGCTGTTGATACTGCTGGAAGGAATGCTGCAGGGAATCCAGCAGTCGTTTGGCATTGCCTGTGGCCATAAACACGCGGGCTGAGACCGAGGATTTCGGGAAGAACGTGGTGATGAAATCGAACGAGAACTCGGTGGGCGAGTGTCCGATCATGACGGCGTTGGCATAGGTGCCCGACTGCACGTCTTCGGCCATCTTCAGCGAAGAGTAAAGTTCTTCGGCGGATTGGCGTTGCTGTGGTTGACTGGGCGTGGGCGGGGTCGGCATGTGGACCGGTCCGAACCGTTCCTCGTAGCGCGCGATGTTGTCCTGAAGCGCGGCAATGAACTGGCTCACGACGGGGGGTGGGATCACGATGCGTGAGACCACTTGCTGGGGTTGCTGCATGCGGAGCAGAAAGTCCACGATGAACTCGTGTTGGCCCTGCAGTACGACGGCACCGGTGGTGAAGACTCCGCGAGCGACGTGCTGGGGAACGAGGGCACCGATGTGGGCGTGTCGGATTTCCTGGCTGTGTGGGCCGTCATCCGGGGTTTGTGGGCTGGGGGTGTCTGACATGGCAATCTGGTTTGGATGGAGAAGTGCAGACATGAAGAACGGTGCCGCAGAGTATGTTCAACGGCAGGGGGCTCAACAAGGCCGATCAAGCAGAAAAGGCCTGGTACCCGATGGATACCAGACCTCGAAGAAGTCCTGCGTCGCGGGCGACGTAACGACTAGGCGTTTGGTGGCAGACGAACGCGTTTGCGCACGTCGGTTTCCAGAACACCGAAGGCCTGTTCGTGACGCTGCAGGGCCATCGACAGAGCGCTCCACAGACGCTTGGCTGTGAAGTGGTTCAGAATGATTCGATGGGTGACCTTCACTTCGACCTTGCCCGTGGCATACGGGGTTGGGTTCAGACCCAGGTCGAGGATGAGTTCTTCCGGTGTGCTGGAAACGCGGCAGAAGTTGGCGTAGCCGGCGTTTGCATTCGCATCGGAGACCACCACTTCCTGGACCTGCTGGTTTTCGTTGCCGCGTGTTTCTTCGGGAGTTGCTTCGCTCACGTACTAGATCTCCAAAACGGTTACAAAAAAACGGCTCACTGGCGGACTCTGTCGTCTTGCGGAGCTTAAGGGCTCTGCGATGGCGAATTCTCCGCCCCGGGAATTCGAGTCGATCGACGAGTCTACCGGGGGGCGCAGAAACATTCCTGCACCCCCACTACTCAACCTTAAAAACGTCATCCGGGGGCATTTCCTGCGCGAAAAACAGGTCGTGTAAACTGATAATCATCGTTATTCGGGGCCTGATAGCAGTTGAATGACTTGCTTGGGATGCGCGGCCGGCGAGTAATGTTCCGGATTCACCGTCTTTGTCGACCCACGTTGACACTGTACGCCGTTTGGCCAATAATGAGAGGTTTACGGGTCCGGGCTGCATTTGAAAACTGGCGGATAGAACTGTTGATTCTGCACTGAACCTCGGTGCACGACACCGTGTCCGACCATGCAGGTCCTCTTCCACGGCGTATCGGGCAGTTTTCTTCAGTGTTTCCCGAAGCCTCTGCGATCAGGGACTTTGTGATGTCTGGTGGTTTCCGCTGTCCGGCAGGACTTCGGTCGCAGAAGTGCCGGACAGTGCTGCGATTTTCAGATTTTTGTTGACAGGAAAGTAACACCATGGCAGGTTCACTGCTTGAATTCACCGACGCGAATTTTCAGTCCGAAGTGCTTGAATCCCAAGGGGTGGTACTGGTGGACTTCTGGGCGCCCTGGTGTGGACCCTGCCTGAAGCTGACGCCGACGATTGAAGCGCTGGCTACGGAATATGCCGGCAAGGCGAAGATCGGTAAGCTGAATACGGACGACAACTACAAAACGGCCTCGGCCTTTGCGATCAGCAGCATTCCGACCGTCGTTGTGTTCAAAGACGGCAAGCCGGTGGAAAAGCTGGTTGGCATGAATCCGAAGGGCAGTTATTCCCAGGTGCTGGACAAGCTGGCCGGGGCCTAGTTCGGCAACGCTGAGCAACCGAGTTGGTGGCTGGTTCGCGCCGGACCCTCGCCATTGACCGTTTTGGCGGTGGGCCCCCCGTTTGGGATGCTGAGGTCACTATGACCGCGGCTCTCAAGCCGGATGCATGGGCTGATTGATGTGTCAGGTGGCGTGCGATGGTCTGCTGAAGCTCAGCAGGTTGCAGGGCCTGGTTGAAGAGGTTGACGCTGGTGAGGATTTCAGGCTGGACGTTCGCTCAGACGCTGGTGTCTGGGCTGTTGCGAATTTTCACGACCTGCTGAAACACTGCGTTTGGGAAAGGAGTCCCGAACATGGCGGAAAGCGCATCAGAGGATCTGACGGCGTCAGGTGCTGAGTCCGGAGGTGCGTCCGTAGCATGGGGCCTCGAGACCAGTGTCGGGGGCGTTTCGCCAGAGACCGGAGTTTTGCAGTCCGGGAACCAGGGAAACGAGCCTGCTGTGAGCGGTCGCAGGGCTCCGGTGCCCGCCATGGAACTCGACGGGGCGGGTGAGCGGTTGCTGGATTCCACCGAAGTGGATGCCCTGAAGATTTTGTTGCAGGCCTCAGCAGCCGCAGAATCCCTGCAGCAGCGGTTTTCTGAGCTGAACCAGCGGCGCGCGGCGCTTGTGGCTGAGCAGCAGCAACTTGAGCACGAGCGGCGAGCCTTTGAGCAGCGGGCACACGATTTTGCTGCGGAGGTTGCGCAGTCTCGAGCCGAGCAGCGCGAACTGACGGCGGATCTGGAGCGACGACTTTCCCGAGTTGGCCAGCAGGAGGAATTGTTATCGCGGCAGTCGGCTGAGCTGCGAAATGCTCAGCGTTTGCTGGCAGAAGAGCGTGTGGTCCTGAAGCAATCTGTGCGTGCGGAGCTGGATGACGAACGCATGAAGCTCAGTCAGGAGCGTGCGAGTCTGGATGCTGCACAAGTGCGACTGCGTGAGCAGGGTGAGCGGGACCGCCAGGAGCATAGTGATCGACTGGCGGCGATTCAGGAAGAGTTGCGTCAGGAGCGGCAGCGACTGGCGGACCTTGCACGAGAGACAATTGCAGCCGAAACTTCGCAGCTGGGTGAAAAACGACTTGAGCTGGAGCGTGCGTACGAGCAGCAGGTGCAGGAGTTGCAGGTGCAGGTCGACGATCTGCAGCGGCAGCGTGAGCAGTTTGGTGAGCAGGTGGAGCTGGAGCAGCAGCGTCTGCGTGAGGAAGTGGAAAAGAAGCGGCAGGCCTTGCTGAGTGAACAGAATAATCTGCAGCGGCGTTATCGATTTCAGTTTGAGCATTTGACGCGTGCGAAGGAAGATCTGGAAGAGGAGTTGCGGGCGTTTCGGCGTGAGCAGCAGTTGTTCCGCAGTGAGCGGCTGCGATTTATGGAGCAGCATCGTCTGCGTTTTCGTCAGATGGAACGAGTTCGCAGTTTGCTGAGTTCCAGTGAAGAATCGCTCGGACGGGAACTGCGAATCCTGGATCGGACACGGAATGCCACGATGGCTGACCTGCAGCAGAAGCAGCGTCGGAGTGAGGAAGAGCGGGAAGCGGTTGTGCGGGACATTGAGAGTCGTCAGCGGAGCCTGCGCCAGCAGGAAGTCTCGCTGGCTGAACTGGCCTCACGTCTGGAGGAGCGATCGCAGCGATTGACGCGGATGCGAGCAGAGCTGGACCAGACGCAGAGTGAAATTCTGGAGCAGCGGCTGGTAATCGAGGAGGCTCGGGACGCGCTGGTGCGCGACGCGGTCTCACCGGAAATTGCGCGGGCGCGTCTGGAGCAGGCCCGGCATGATGTGCAGTCGTATTTCGAACGTCTGCGGCTGCAGGTCTTTGCTGAACGTGACAAGGTGGATACGGCGCTGGCGGAGCTGGCTGAGCGTCAGGCGGAGTTTCGGCAGGACCGTGCGGAGCTGGAGCAGTACTTTGCCAGCCGTGAGGAAGAGTTGGGGACTCGCAGCGATGACGGTGTTCTTCATCAGCAACTGCAGATGAATACCGAATTGCGGGATCAGCTGGCGACGCTGCAGCAACGCTGGCAGGGGGAACGACTTGAAGCTGAGCGAACGATTCGGGAGCTGCTGGATCAGTTGACGCAGCGGGAAATCAGCCAGTTGAGTTCGGCGCCGACCACCCCCGGTGCAACTCCCGGAACGCGTGGCGCGGCCTGACGAGGACCTGGGCAGCGCGATGTTGATGCTCCGCCTGAGCCGCAAAATCAGGTTCGCGGCTTGGCGGGAGCCGCGCCCTCCCAAGGGTTCATGGAGTGGGAGGGCGAAGTTCCATCTGAGCCGGACCGCGTCCGGTGCGAGTCTTTTTCCCAGGGTCATACCAGAGGCTGTCGCAATCCCGCATGAATTTGACACGCGTCAGGGCATGGAGACGATGGAGCAGCTGCGACCTCCTGCGGCTGGCAGGTAGGCCTGTGTCGCGTAGTCCATCACCATCCGATCCGCATTGAATCTCCATCCGAGGGTCCGGATGGCACGTTTCATCCGTGCGATCCAGTCGTGGGGAAGGTCATCACGGTCGCGTTTGTAAAACAGGGGGATAACCTGCTCTGTGAGCACGCGATACAGTTCTGTACTGTCACGGGCATCCTGGATTTCCTGATTGGAATGAGTCCTGCCGTTTCCGATGGTGAATCCATTTCGGCCGTCATAGGCTTCGGCCCACCATCCGTCCGGGATTGAGCAGTTCAGCCCACCGTTAAGGACAACTTTCTGCCCGCTTGTTCCGGACGCCTCCAGCGGGCGTCTCGGATTGTTCAGCCAGACGTCAACACCCTGAACAAGATAGCGTCCCATATCGATGGAGTAGTTTTCGAGAATCAACACGCGACCGCGGAACGGCGCTTTGCGGGTCAGTTGAAAGATCTGCTGCAGAATCTGTTTACCACGATCGTCTGCGGGATGGGCTTTTCCGGCGAAGATGAACTGGAGTGGCTGGTTGACATCGGTCATCAGTCGGGCGAGAAGATCCAGATCCCGAAGGATCAGATCAGCGCGTTTGTAGGGCGCGAATCGGCGTGCGAAGCCGATTGTCAGAGCCTGTGGGTCAAACAACTGTTCCATATCATGAATGACGGAATCCGGTTCTCCGCGACGTTGTGCCTGCAGCGCGGCTTCATGTCGTGCATAATTAATCAGACGCATTTTCAGAGCGGAGTGGACTTCCCAGAGTTCACCGGGAGTGATGCGTTCAAAGCCACTCCAGACATCCGGTTCGCCGGTTTGAAGATGCCAGTTTTCCGGGAGGACTCGGTCATACAATACCCGCATCTGCGGGGCCAGCCAGGTACCGACATGAACACCATTTGTGACATGACCGATCGGGACTTCTTCCACGCTTCTCCATGGCCACAGGCCGGCCCACATTTCGCGGCTGACGGCACCGTGAAGACTGGACACTCCGTTGGCAAAGCGACAGTGTTTCATCGCAAAGACGGTCATGCAGAATGGTTCGGCGGCATGCTGAGCATCGACTCTTCCGAGCGCCATCAGGCGATCGGTATTCAGTCCGAGCGTGTCGGCTAGTGGGCCGAGGTGTTCGTGAATCAGTTCAGAGTCAAAGCGATCATGGCCCGCGGGGACAGGTGTATGGGTGGTAAATACGCAGCGGGCTGCGGTCTCCCGCTGAGCGCGCTCAAAAGTCAGGCCATCGTCCTGCATGCGCTGGCGAATGACTTCGAGCGGTGCGAATGCGGAATGGCCTTCGTTCATGTGAATCACATTCGGCAGGATCCCAAGTGCCTTCAGGGCCCTGATACCACCAACACCCAGCAGCAGTTCCTGGCGAATTCGCGTGCGGTGATCACCGCCGTACAGGCGATCCGTCAATCGGCGATCACTTTCATTGTTCTCCGGAAGACTGGTATCCAGCAGATACAGGGGCAACCTGCCCACAGACAGTTGCAGGACGCGGGCCATGATCGTTCCGGAACGAGTTTCGACAGTGACCACGACGGGGCGGCCGGCTGAGTCCGTGGCGGCTCGCAGTGGCAACTGTTCGGCTTCCAGACGCGGATAGGATTCCTGTTGCCATCCGGTGGCATTAATGGCCTGAGCGAAAAAGCCCTCCTGATAAAACAGTCCCACACCCACAACGGGCAGTCCCAGGTCGGAAGCACTTTTCAGGTGATCACCGGCGAGGATCCCGAGTCCCCCGGAGTAGATGGGCAAAGATTCGTGCAGACCGAATTCTGCGGAGAAGTAGGCGACGGGGCCTTCCCCGGGAATTGTGGCGTGTGTGGAGCCCCAGGTCTGCGAGGATTCGAGGTAATCGAGGAAGCGGCGATAAGCCCAGTGGATGCGGGTGTGCAGCACAGCCGTGCGGGCTCGTTCTTCCAGAATTTCGGGTGGGTACAGGTTGAGCAGTTGTACCGGGTTGTGATGCAGTTCCTCCCACTTTTCCGGATCGATCAGGCGGAACACTTCTGTGGCATCCGGATCCCAGCTCCACCAGAGGTTTTGTGAGAGTCGGGACAGTTTGTCATGAATGGACAGCTGGGTGCCTTTGGTCGTCATACGATCTCCTGACGGGGCATGGGAACCGGGGAGTTCATGTTTACCGTTTTTGATCAGTTTCTGCGGAGCGATCCCCGGGCAACTCACAGCTGGGAGATGAGCTTCAGGGCTTTGCCGGGCCGGACGCCGGAGACGGTGGTGGTGGTGGGCGTGCGACTGAGAACTGAACGGCTGACAGGAGCGATAATCTTGTGATGCCGTCGTGTGATTATCGCGGGTTTGGGCGGTTTCGGGAGCGGAGACCGAGGAAAAGGCGTAGCAATACCCAACAAAAAAACCTGCCCCGGTGGGCAGGTTTCTTTGAAGAGTCGGTGATCGAGGGGGCATCTCCGCGAAGGGGTGACGCCCTCACATTCGACTTAGGACAGTTTCACGTGTTTTCTTTTCAGGCGGCGGGCCTTGGAACTGGCCGGACGCTGCCCGTGGTTGGCCTTTTTCAGCTTGCGATTAGTTTTTGCCATGACTTCAAATCCTGAGCTTTCAAATTCTGTAGACGGAAACAGCAGGTAAAAACTACCTGGAAGGTGTTTTGCCCGGTTTTTTGAAACGGGAAATCATACCGAACGAATCGACCTGCGAAAACCCCCGACTGCGATTCCTGAAGCGGATTTACAGTTTTTCGCAGGATTCACTGATTTTTGGACAGGTTTTGGGACGGAAAATCATGAAATCCGGGCGAGAAAGACGCCGTCAGGCGGGAAAATCGGGAATTCTTCGGCGGGGATTCAGTGTTCCACCGTGATCCGCCGCATTTAACGTGTGATTCTTTCTGCATCCTGCGGAAACCTTGCATAAAATGCGGCTTTGGTCAGTTCTGTGACCAGAACGTAGGCCGCCGTCAGCCCGAGAACGGCCAGCCAGAGATGGAAGGGCAGGGGCACAAAACCAAATCGATTGCCGAGCGGAATTAAGGGTAGTCCCACGGTCACCGCCATGACGGCCAGGCTGCTCAGCAATAGCCAGCGGGAAGGCAGACTGCGATAAAACGGGCGGCGGGTGCGGACCACGAGGGCGATCACCAGTTCCGTCAGCAGCGATTCCATAAACCAACCCGTTCGAAACTCTGCTTCCCCGGCGCGAAACACCAGCAGCAGCAGTGCAAATGTCAGCAGGTCAAATACCGAACTGACCGCCCCGAAGACCAGTATATATCGCGTCAGAAATCGTGAATCCCACTTATGCGGGCGACGCACCCATTCCGGATCCACAGCGTCTCCGGCAATTGCGGTTCCCGGAATGTCTGAAAGAAAGTTGTTGAGGAGAATCTGGGACGCCAGCAGGGGGAGAAACGGAAGAAACAGAGAAGCGATGGCCATGCTGAGCATGTTGCCGAAGTTAGCGCTGCTGGTCGTCAGAATGTATTTCTGCGTGTTGGCGAACGTCCGCCTGCCTTCATCGATGCCGTCCCGCAGGATACTCAGGTCCGGTTGCAGCAGTACGATATCGGCCGCTTCCCGGGCGACATCAGCGGCGTTTTCCACTGAGATACTGACGTCTGCGGCGTGCAGGGCAGGGGAGTCATTGATTCCATCGCCAAGATAGCCGACCACGTGTCCGGTACTGCGGAGGGCCTGAATGATGCGTTCCTTCTGCCCCGGGTCCACCTCAGCGAAGACAGACGTACGTTCGGCAAGGTGCCAGAGCGCTTCATCACTCAGGCGGTTCAGGTCTCGCCCTGTCAGTACCTGTTCCGGTGGCAGTCCGATCGCTGCGGCCAGATGCGCCGCGACGAGGGGATTATCGCCTGTGATCATTTTCAGAGTGACCCCGCGTTCGGCGAGATCCTGAACAGTCTGGATCACGTCCCGTTTGGGCGGATCGTGAAACAGCAGGAATCCTTCGAAGCACAGATCGGCTTCTTCGTCTCTGGAATAATGATCGCGCCGTGTCGGCAGCAGTCGAGTTCCAAGGCCGAGGACGCGAAATCCCCGGGCACTCCAGTCGGCAAACTGCTGCTGCAAATGCTGTTGTTGATGTTCTGTCAACGGTTCGTTCCCGCCAGGCGTTCTGAGTTGCGTACAGACGCCGGACAAAGAAGTAAAAGCACCTTTGGTGATCAGTTGCAGTTGCCCCATGGCATCTTCAACCACAACGCTCAGTCGTTTTCTGACGAAGTCATAAGGGATTTCTTCGGCCTTCCGAAATCCGGTCAGGTCAATCTGCTCCTGAGCAATTCTGGCCACCAAAGCGTCATCCAGAGGATTCGATAGTCCGGACTGCAGTGTTGCATTCAGCCCGGCAAGGCGCAGGACTCGCTCACTGTCCCGGCCGTCACTGTCGCAGGCACTGTGCAGTTGTACGGTGCCCTCCGTCAGCGTCCCGGTCTTGTCCGTGCAGAGCACATCCATACAGCCAAGATTCTCGATGGCATTCAGTCGACGAATCAGGACGCCAGCGCGGGCCATGCGTCGCGCACCATGGGACAGCGTCATGCTGATGATGGCTGGCAGCAGTTCCGGCGCGAGCCCCACGACGAGGGCGAGTGCGAACAGCAGGGATTGAATGGGCGGCTTGCTGCGAACCAGATTCATGGCGAGGACAATGGGCATCATCAGCAGCATGATCTGTGTGAGCAGGATCCCGAACTGTCGAATACCGCGCTCAAATTCCGTTTCCGGCTTCTGCAGACGCAGTCGCCCCGCGATCTTTCCAAAGACGGTTTCTTCACCGGTCTGTGTGATCAGCAGACTGCCGGTTCCATTCCGGACATTGGTTCCCAGAAACAGACGATTTGTCTGCTCGGCGAGACTGGATCCTGGAGGCACGATGCCGGGTTCTTTCTGCACCGGAAACACTTCGCCTGTCAGAGTTGCCTGGTTGACATACAGATCGTCGGCAGTCAGCAGAATTCCATCCGCAGGGATCAGGCTTCCGGCAGAAAGGCGCACAAGATCGCCGGGAACCAGATCTGTGGCCGGGATCTGACGTTCCACTCCATCACGCACGACCAGGGCACGAGTGCTCAGACGATGTCGTAGCTGGTTGACGGCGTTGTCAGCAAGATATTCCTGCACAAAGCTCAGTGCGGTACTGCCGGTGACGACGCAGAGCACAATGATGGCATCCGGCCATTCCCCGGCAAAGATTGAGATCAGGGCCGCCACAGCAAGCACCAGTTGCAGCGGATTTTTTAATTGATTCCACAGGCATGTTCGCCAGCCACCTGCGGCCTGAGCTGACAGCTCGTTGCGCCCAAACTGCAGCAGACGCTGGCTGGCGTTGTCTTGTGTGAGTCCCTGTGGTGTTGATTGCAGCAACGAAATGACATCCGTGACCGGCAAAGCCCAGAACTCTGCAGGGATCCTGTATTTGTTTTTTGAAGGTTTACTATCGACTTTCATAAGATGTTCAGCTGGAGGCTGCGTGCGACGAGAGGATCCTGAGTCCGGTTGTGCTGAAAACGCGGCGGCTCGACGGAGGACGGGTACACAGTTCAGACGGAATGCTTCACAATTTCTGGTGAAGTGCGGGATCCGGAGGGGAATTTCATTGTGAAAGCACAAAATCCCGGCGTAGTTGAATCGATGTGTGTGCAGGATTCAGTGGTGACCGGTCCGGAGAGACTCGGCGTTCAAGGCGTCTTTTTGTGGGGTTGTGACCGAAAACGGTCGATTCCTCTCGGAGAAGGCGGCATTCATTGCTGATCGACTGTTGCATACTGGAATAATCCGCGATGCTCCGACGGTCCCTTCCTGCCTTACTCAAAAATGGTGCCTGCACATGAACTGGCTGAATTATCACCATCTGCTGTATTTCTGGACGATGGCTCGTGAAGGCAGCATCAGCAAGGCCGCCAACTCGCTGCATTTGTCGCAGCCCACCATCAGTGGACAACTGCGCCAACTGGAGAAGTCGGTGGGCAGCAAACTGTACGAACGGCATGGCCGAGATTTGAGACTGACAGAAACCGGAAAAATGGTTTTTGACTATGCGGAAGAAATTTTTTCCACGGGTCAGGAACTGATGGAGCGATTGAAAGGGCAGCAGTCCGGCCGCAGTCTGATTTTCACGGTGGGAATTCCAGACTTTCTGCCAAAGCAGATTGCTTTCCGACTGCTGGAACCGGTCTTTCGCATGCCCCAGAAGGTGCAGGTGATCTGCAACGAGGGAAAACTTCCGGATCTGCTGGCGGACCTCGCCCTTCACAAAGCCGACCTGATACTTTCTGACAGTCCGGCCGGGTCGCAGGTCAGCGTCCGAGCTTATAACCACTCGATCGGAGATTGTGGCGTCAGTTGGGTGGCAACCAAAAGTCTGGCCATGCTGTTGCGACCAGGCTTCCCGGATTCTCTGAAGGACCAGCCATTGCTGCTGCCGAACCAGAATACCGTGCTGCGACGTTCTGTCGAGCAATGGCTGGAACGACAGTCGTTTGAACCAAGCGTGGCGGCGGAGATTGAAGATTCGGCACTCCTGAAACTTCTTGCAACTGAAGGGCTGGGGATTGCCCCGGTGGCTGATTCCGTCCTGCAGGATCTGCAGGATCGTTATGGTTTGTATGTTGTAGGACGCTTGCAGGATGTCTCCATTCAGTTCTATGCCATCAGCGTCGAACGCAAAGTGACGCATCCAGCGGTGATCACGATACTTGATGCGGCTCGAAAACAACTGTTCCGGCATGATTAGGTGACACTCGCACGCAATTAACGGTTGCTGTCCGAAGATGCCTGTCACGAGTGGTTCTGCACCCACCGCCTGTCGCGCCCGATTCAACTGGCGACAGGCCACGCCGCATCACGGTTTTGCCAGCACCGTGTTGCGCACCCATTCGTGACACTTGAGACATTTCATGGTGACATTGATCCACGCGAGAGAGGTGCCGTCCATGTCCTGATCGGAGGACTCCTTCTGCAGTTCCTCAACTGCCGTCGCAAACTCCTGACTGTAACGACGATACATGATGTCGTTGCTGACCCTCCACCGCTCCTCATTGCTCATGCTCAGCAGCACCTTTGAGCCATCAGAAACCAGCTGCAGGTCCTCTGTGCACAGGCCCTCAAGAATCTGAGTGGAGGCCTCCAGCTTCTGCCGCATAAACTTCGACAGGATATGGCCGGGCTCCTTGTTCTTTTCGGGCGGGACGGCCGCGTCCGGCGGCGTTGAGGGAGGTTGTTTGATGCCGCCCGGCTCAGCGGCCTGAACGCCCGACTCCACGAACCACAGCGACTGCCGCTGGTGCTGCGGATCAAGTGTGTGCTGCAGGCCGAACAGCAGCACGAACAGCCCCACAATCAGTCCGCTGACAATCAGCCGAAGACGATACCGCGCAGAGATCATAGCGCGACTCCCCGAAAAGTGTGACAAAGGTGCGAGGATCAAACCTGTATCACACCGGGTGGCAAACCCTGTGCCGAATGGGAATCTGCCATCAACGGGCGTGGGGCTTTAGAGAGCAACGGTCGCTGAGTTCATTGACTCAAACTCAGTCTGATCGGTTTCGCACTACCGTCTCTGGGCAGACGAGGATCGAGCGGTAGTCACGGGAGACCTGTGTCGTTCATCGCCCGCTGATGTGCCAATCCGCGCAACAGCGCGCGACTGCAGCGCAGCAGTTGTGCCTGGCTTTCCTGATGCGTCTTGTGACCGTTCAGATGCGGATGTACTTTCCGGTGGGGACGCCAGAGAGTGCCGCGAGTCCGGAAATCGCTGCTCCCTCAGTCGCCAACCGGGACCAACAAGCCACTTGACGAGACGCGCTGAGTCTCCCGCGTCCTGACAGGGACTTCATGACGCCGCAATGTGTTCGCCAACGCTCCAGTTGCGTCCGTTACGGACGACGCGACGGTACAACGTGTCACGCTCGACCGGGATTCGTCCGGCTTCGCGGATCAATCGATGCATCTGGTCCACGGTCATGCCTTCAGGGGTCTTTGCACCGGCATCGTGGTAAATCAGTTCGTGGATCACGGTGCCGTCGATGTCATCCGCCCCATAGCTGAGCGCCAGTTGTGCCGTCTGTTCTCCCAGCATGATCCAGTAGGCTTTGATGTGGTCGAAGTTGTCCAGCATGAGCCGGGAGACAGCCATCATCCGCAGGTCGAACAGGATATCCGGCTTGGGGATGCTGTCCAGTTCTGTATTTTCCGGATGGAAGGCAAGCGGGATGAACGTCTGAAACCCCCGAGTCTGATCCTGCAGGTCACGCAGGCGGAGCAGGTGATCAATGCGGTGCCGAGCCTTCTCGACGTGGCCGTAGAGCATGGTGGCGTTGGAACGCAGTCCCAGTTCATGGGCAGTACGGTGCACGTCAAACCAAACGTCGCTGTCTGCCTTGTGCTCGCAGATCTGCCGACGGACCTCTTCGTCGAAGATTTCTGCACCGCCACCGGGCATACTGCCAAGCCCTGCTTCCACCATCTGTTCCAGCACCCAGCGAACAGGTTTTTTCGTGATGAAGCTGAACCAATTGATCTCGACCGGAGTCCACGCTTTGATATGGATTTCAGGGCACGTTTCGTGGATCACCCGTACGACGTTCAGGTACCAGTCAAAGCTCTTCTTGTGATGCAGTCCCCCCACGACGTGGATCTCCGTGGCTCCGCCGGCACGGCCCTCCAGCACGCGAGTCCGCAGCATGTCGTCGGTGAAGGTGTAGGCCTTTTCGTCCTTCAGGTCCGCACGAAAGGCGCAGAATCGGCAGCGATAAACGCACACATTCGTGGGGTTCAAATGGATGTTGGTGTTGTAATACGCGAAGTTACCGTTGCGACGTTCGCGTACGATGTTGGCGAGCTGGCCAAGGGTGTGCAATTCGGCCTGCTCGTCCAGCAGCAGACCATCCTCGAAGGTAAGACGCTCGGAAGCCTGAACTTTTGCAGCGATCGCCTGCATGCGAGGATCTGACAGTGTGAGTGACATAGTAATATATTTCCTGTATGGAATAATTAAATGAGCATGAAAAAAGAGGTGTTGAAAAAAGGGGTCAGGAACCAATAGTGCGGAGCACCCTTCGGGCCATTTGGCGATTGGTTGCTGACCCCTTTTTCAAGCTCTTTTTTCAAGCACGGAGCCAGACGTCCGCACAACCCAGCAGTAGAATACCGAAACTGATGATGGCATTGACGTTGAAGAAGGCCACGTTGACGCGCGACAAGTCATCCGGTCGCACCAACCAGTGTTCATACAGCAGAAGCAGCGTAATGAACACAATTCCCGCCAGAAACAGCATTCCAAGCCCCGCAGTTTTCCAGAGCAGAACCAGCATAACAATAGTCAGCAGATGACTGACAAACGCCATTCGCAGGGCAGTGGGAATACCGAAGCGGGCGGGAATACTGTTCAGTCGGCTTGAGCGATCGAAGTCCGCATCCTGGCAGGCGTAGAGGATGTCAAAACCTCCAACCCAGAAAAACAGAACTCCCGCGAGCAAAGCAGGCACCAGGGCAAATTCGTCTCGAACGGCAATCCATGCGGCGATCGGAGACAGCATCAGAGCCGCTGATAACCAGTAATGGCACCAAGTAGTGAACCGCTTGGACAGCGAATACCCCAGCAGAAACAATAGGACGGGAACCGACAGAATTAACGGAAGCCGGCGGGGTAGGAAGAGGGTCGTGGCAGCAATAAAGAGCACACTCATGACCACCGTGAAAATCACCACACCGCGAGCCGACAGCAGACCGGCGGGCAAATGACGGCCAGCAGTGCGGGGATTTCGCGAGTCAATGTCGCGATCCACCAATCGGTTGAAGGCCATGGCTGCCGACCGAGCGGCGACCATGCACACAAGGATCCCCGACAGATCACGCCAGCGAAAAACACTGTCCGGCTGACTCCATGCCAGTACCGCTGCCAGAAGTGCAAATGGCAGGGCGAAAATGGTATGACTGAAGCGAATCAGCTGCAGATAATGGCGAAAGGTCTGGAACATTGTGCAACCAGAAGGAACATGGCCACGTCTTTTGTGACGAAGCCTTTAAAAGGCCAGCGGTCAGGAGTTTGCCGGTAAGCTGCGACCCTGCTGCGTGGATTGTAACCGCAATTCAGCCGCCAACGTAACGAGAATACAGGCTGCGAGCCACTGCGGGGTCACTGGTACCGCGAATGATGGCCCTTCCGTCCGGGAAAATCGTGATTTCTATGAGATTTTCCGGGTTTTCGGACGACTCGGAGGTGCCCTGCAGCGTCAGGCGGACGAGAAAGCGGTTGCTGGTGACCAGTCCAGAGCTGCTGAGTTTTCGAGCCAGATCCGGCAGGTGGAAGCTGACTTTTTCCGGCGGACTGATCTGGACGGAGTTGCGACCGCAGAGCACTGTAGAGGCTGCACGCTGGTGGCCATTTCGCCACAGACGCTCGCCGCCGTGGCAGGCTGGGCAGGAGCGAGAATTCTGCAACTGGCTGAGATCAATGTGGCGAAAGGTGCCGGCCCAGGCGTCAATCAGCGTCAGGCGGGGTTCCAGTTGTTCCCGATGTCCGGCAAGAATCTTCAGGGCCTGTGCGGCCTGAAATGAGGCCAGCATGCCGATGGCTGGCCCGAGGACGCCGGCAGTATCACAGGTTTCCGTGGTGCCGGGCGGGGGCGGAAAGGGCATCAGGCAGCGCAGGCAGGGGCTTTGGCCGGGAAATACGGGCATAACCTGTCCGCTGCTGCCTGTACAGCCGGTGAAGATCCAGGGGATTCCGGTTTCGAGTGAGACATCGTTGATCAGGTAGCGCACTTCGAAATTGTCGGTTCCGTCCAGAATCAGATGCACATCGCGCGCAAGTTCGTCAAGGTTGCTGAAGTCGACATCCGCCACACAGGGTTGAATCTCGACCTGCGAATTGATCTGACGCAGCCTCCGTTCGGCAGCAATGACCTTTGGCAGATGTTCGGCGACATCCTGTTCTCTGAACAGCACCTGCCGCTGCAGATTCGACAGTTCGACAAAGTCCCGATCAACAATTCGCAGATATCCGACGCCTGCGCGCACGAGCGCATCGGCCAGCACACACCCCAACGCCCCGCATCCCACCAGCAGCACGCGACTACTGCCGATACGAGCCTGTCCGTCGGGACCAATGCCGTGAAACAACATCTGCTTGTGATACCGAGAAACGGCCAGCGGAAACCCCCTGTCGACAAGGAACGACGCCCGACACCCCTGCCGAAAAGTCTAACAGGCCACCCGCCCCCCGGTCCAACATCGAGCATCAGTCTCTCACGCATTGGCACGGTTGAAGCACGGCGCGTCAGTCGAGGATTTCTGCCAGATCGTCGGTCTTCGCTCACCAGGTACGCGTTCATACCATGTTTGCGTTGCCGTTCAGTTGGGTGACTGGTTCAGCATTCCCGCACTGCACCGCCAATCAACCGCATGAGTCAACCGAAAGTCGCCGGGTTTCGGCAATAGAAGCGTGTGTTACTCCAGTACAGCAGGTAGTTGCGAATGGCTTGTCCTTCACTGCGGTTCGAGAGAACCGCAGTGAAGGATTGATGAGTGTTCGTGGACTGCTTGCTCAGGATGAAATCCGTCACAATCCATTGTCAAGAACAGCATACCCGAGTGGTTGGGTATGCCATTATCGCAGACTGTGAGCCTCATCAGTCGCAAGATTCGCTGAAGATAATTTCACGACCGTCTATCGTGAGCAAAGGCCGTCAGGCATCAGCAACGACATGCTCCCACAGGGCTACTTCCGCTGCGGCCTCGAAAAGTTTCATCAGCAGACTCTCGTCAGCCATGTCCATCGGCAGCTCGACAGCCACGGAATCCGGCTCGGGATGGTAGTTCCCATGATCTGAATTGGAGGAGGTGATTTCCACTGGAATCACCTGAGGGTCTGCCTTTGATCGGAGCCCGGAATACTGTTTTGCTTGTCTCCTGAAATCATTGTGCAGGTTCGTTTGTAAAACGCGGGTGACGGAATGAAACCACGGTTCACTTGCATCAGAAGCCTGTTCGGCATCGATCTGGGCCACACGCAGGACGTAGGTATCCGACCATAGCGCAGTTCTGCCGTCACTGCTTACGGCTCGAACCCACATGCGGTAGGTACGCCCAGTTCCGAAAGGTGAGACGACCTGGAAGGAATTGGTGGTAAGATCTGTCCTGTAGATAAACTTCCCACCTTCTGAGTCACCGTTGACCCAGAGTTCGTAACGAGCAGCGTCTCCTACGGCCTGCCACTGCAGCAGGGGGGTTGTGGACGAGACCGGCGAGAGTGGACCCGTAAACTTAGTTTTTCCTCCGATGCTGAATTCTGCCCGCGCACTCCACGAGCCGCGAATTCCAGAAACGGAAGAGTGCCCATACACCCACCAGAAATAATTACCATCCAATAGGTCGTTGGATGGTGTCCAGGACGATGTGGCTAGACCGGACAGTTCGACCACTGTGATATTTGTCGCTGCGTTTCGGACAAGTATTCCATAACTTGTCGCCCCAACCAGATCACTCCAGTCAAACACGGGACGTCGGCTGAATGTGGGTGTGACCGGGCCGATAACGGCTGGAGATGGCGCGACAGAAAAGTCGCGAGGTGTGCTCCACGATCCGACAAAGTTGCCGGCACCAAGAGCTCGAACCCAGATTCGATAGCGAGCCATGGTCAGATCGGCGGTGGGGGTCCATGAATTGCCCGTGACTGTTACTCTCGCAGCGATTGTTCCACCTGCGGTGATGTTAGTAACCCAGACGTCCCAGGATGAAGCCCCCGTGATGCTTCCCCACGATACCGTCGGACGTGCCGTTGTCTGGACAGAATTGAGGGGGGCGAGGGTTGGAGCCGTGGTCACATCAAAACGACGCAAAGCACTCCATGGCAGCAGTGTTCCGTCGCTCAGAACAGCGCGTACGTAAAGTTCCATCCGGCCAATTCCAAGATCTACCGGCACGTCGTAGGAAGTTGTTGTCGACTGCCCCGTATGCACAGGTTTCTGCATCGTCGTGTTGTTGCCAATCCAGACGTTGTACGCCGCGGCTCCCGGGACTGCTGTCCATTGGAGACGTGGACGCTGAGTCTGAACGTTTGTTGACGGTGACAGAATAGATGGGGGACTCAGTTCGCCGGCAGTCTGGATGGCATTTCGCTCCGCAAAGTCGACCACGGACCCATCTGCTCTGCGAGCACCTCCATCGATACTATTGACCCAGGATTCGCCGACGCGTGCTGTTGACGGAACCGCCGCCGTCAGTCGAATCAGTTCTCGCTCGCCGGTCGGTAACGCAGTACCGCCTTTCAGTCGCACTTCAATCTGTCCTTGCAGTTTTCGAAAACTTTGAACAGTCCAGCCTGCCGGCATGCCAGGGGCCAGGGTGGCATTGGAGACATTAAGGAAATCCTCAGAGTACTGAAGTCGCAGGGTAATATCGACAAGCCCCGCTGCGTCGGAAACCCGAATGGGAAGACCTCGACCGGAACCACCAATGTCTACCGTTTTTCCGGGGTTCAATTGAATCCGTGGAACACTCAGTACCGACGATACGGGTGGAACCGTGAACTGAAAGGTTAACGATCCGGTTCCGGCGGAAACATTGCCGACAGGCGTGACAAAATCCTGCTCACGAACCTGCACTGTGTACTGTCCAGGGGGCAGGAATGGGTTGAGAGGTACACAAATCAGTTGTCGTGTCGAGGGGTCAAAGACGGAAGAGCCCGGGATATTCTCGCCATTCGGGCCGGTTACCCGGACGGTTGGCGAGATGTTGCTGTCGCCGGATGGACTGTCCAGAACCAATTTCGTCCTGTCCACCATGTTGGACAAATTGAACACGAGCTTACCCGACGACAGAATCTCGACGGCGGTCAGCTTAATCGACAAAGGTTGGATAACGACATCGTAAACTCCACTGTTTTGGTCCATTTGCTGGAGTTCAGTGGCCGAAAGCGATCCTGTAAAGTTCTGCTGGCTGAAATCATACTTTTCGGCACCGCTACCGTCTGCCAGAACGGCGAGGAAATAATCGCCCGATGAGAGTTGGAAAATTTTCTGCTCGTCAATGCGACTGCCGACGGATACAGACGTCGACACAGGGGTCACAAGGCTACCATCCTTGCGAAACAATCTCATCTGAGCGCTGGCAGGTAACGAACCTGCGGCGCTACCGGGCCGCAGCGAACTGATCTCATAGTAGTTGCTGGACGAGATTCGAATCGGATACAGATCCACATCCGCTCCTCCGATCTCATCAAACACAAGGGCAGACTCGGACGCAAGGCCTGCGGCCTGCCGGAATGCACTAGCGTAGGCATTGAATGTTTCCATCGCGGATGTGCCCGAATCACGGTCCTCGCCGATGACCCCGGAAAGCTTTTTCGCGGTCGCACCAACCTCAACGAACTTGAGATTGTTGGTGGCAAATACATCTGCGGCTGTCAGGTCGATTCCCTGCACCTGGCGATCGAGGTCCAGAGATCGCGGGCTTTGACTGGCCGCCAGAGCATCGCCAAGTCGTCCTCGGGGAGTCGTTGTGGGGATGGATGTCGACATTGTCAGTATATAATTTCCGGTAGACCCACCCCCACCACTGCCAATGACGAATGGATTGAACTCTTCATTGCCATTGCCAGTGACAGAAACGAAATAGTCCTTGTTAGCCTGCATTGGGGCAATCAACATCGAGTCGGTTTCCAGCGGACTTTCATCGTTGTTGGAGGCCAGTAGATTGCCAGTTGCATCAAAGAGTCGAATGTAGGAATTCAGAGTGCTGTCTGATGGAACGTCAATATTGAGTGTCAGGATTCGTAAGGGTGTAGTTGCGGGACCGTTGAATCGGATCCGATAAAAGTCCACGTCTGTGGATCCTACAGCCAAAGTGTCCTTTCCGATTTCGCCAATTCGCTGCGCGGAACCGCTTGTGAGATCGGTAGTGGCCAGTTTGCCGGGAGAGATTGTGCCATCAACGTCGCTGGTCGAGGTGGCTCCGCCAAGGCTAAAGACGAGATCGTAACGCAGGTCGGTGATTTCGGCAGCCCCGCGATCAGAGAAGTCATCCAGCTTGTAACCGCTGTTTGATTCCCGCGATACGCCGATAAGATAGGTCGTCCCGCCAGTCACGGAGATCCGCTTGAAACTGTCGGTTGAATGACCGGTTCGCATGCCATCGCGATTTGCGGTGTAGGAGCTGCTGACAAATTCGGCAGCATCGCCCAGAAAGTCTGTCGCGACATCATTAAGCGAAGCGGGCAAAAGTTCTGTCCAAGTGGGAACTCCGTCAGTCAACGAGCTTTGCCAGATGCGAAGTCGTGTATCGACATGCGATGTAGTCGCGTCAAATTCAGGTCCATAAGGGGTATTGATGTCGACCAGTAAAGTACCGTCAGTGATGGGCTGAAATCGATACAAGTCGACGTCGCCAGCGCCGGTCACATCGGTTGAGCCGTCGCGACCAATCCAGTCGCTGATTTTTCGACTCCCGGCGACCGGTATTGAAATCGGCACTGCCACAGGCGACGTACCGTTCGAGTCACTGGGGCTGACGATGGGGATATCGACCCGCAGACGGTAGCTCCCGGTGCCCGTGGTACCGCCGTTATTCCTTTCGCTCAAATCGATGGGGTCATATGTCAATAAATTATTACTGACGCCGATGTAATACACCCCGGGGTTAAGTCTTGCGTCGATCTTTGATAGGATGCTATCAAAGGCCTTGTTGTCGTTTTTTGCAAGTTCGATTCCGTCGCTGTTAAATAGGCGAAGAACTGTGTTGGCGATACTGCGGTAAGTTGTGGTTCCGGAAATGGACGTCCCAAATGTTTCGAATTTGATTTGGGTCGGCTGGTCAACAATGATGCGTGTAATGTCCACATCCTGGACACCTATGGTGGCGGTGTCATCACTGCCGATGTGCAATTCTCTGTCAAAACGCCCCGTCGCAGCGTGATTTGAAAGCCGAAACTCTGCGACGCCATCTCCGCCAATTACGCCATCAGGATCCACTGGCATGACCGTACGAAGTGCGACACTAAAGTTGTAATTTCCAGTGCTGCCTCGTACCCCTGATTCAGCCCGATTTGGTGAGTAGTCGGAGTTTCCGTAGCCGCTGACTCCGATGTAGTAGGTGCCGGCGGCGACCTGCATGCTGATTCTGGAAATGTTTTGTGGGGAGTTGTCTCCGCTGACGGCAATTTCGCTACCGCTTGAATTGAATACGCGAAGCACCGGTGACAGAGTGCTGGAAAATCTGGAGGCCTGGGCCAATAGACGCCCATCGAGAACCGTGACTTTAAACATATCAACGTCGGACGGGATCGTGATATTGCCGCGTCCCGAGTCATCTCCGATGATCGTCTCGCCTCGATAGGTGGTGGTCAAACTTTCAGGGAGATTTGTGAGTTCTCTGGCGGTTGCCAGGGTGCCATTTTCGTCCCGACTCTGCCCCTGCGGAGGGTCCGGAGCAGGGGGTAGCGGGGGTGCGTTCGGTGGCAATGTGGTGGTGACGCGTCGCCGCACCTCCTGAATGGCCCGGTATGCGTTCAAACGCCGATAGTCATTGCCGCCATTGACGACGTTGTCATTCTCATTGTCGCCGTCGTTGATTGCGTCGGCTGTGATATTCAGGATTTCGCGAATCTCGGAAGGCTGAAGCAGGCGGTTTCCAAACAACAGTGCAGCATCCTGCATCAGCGCGACGACACCGGTGATGGCTGGGGCGGCCATGCTGGTCCCGCCATAGGCATCATACCTATTCCCTGGCAGTGTGCTGGTGATTAATGCTCCAGGGGCGAACAGCATGGATTCGAGAGTACTCAGACGCTGCGAATGTGAGACAAGTCGATCTGGACCAGTCGTGTAGTCCGTTGCACCGCCAAACCAACTGACATTGATTTCGCGACCATCCTGCCATACCCCTCCTGCTGTGATTGTCGAAGAGATTCCGGGCATCTCAACGTTTTCTCGCAGTGGATCGCCGGCCGCCTGTGCATGGTCGAAGTAATCATTCCCAGCGGCAGACACGACGGTGACACCGGCCGCTTCGAGAGATTTGATGGTACTCGTCAGTTGTACGAATAGTGGTATTTTTGAAAAATCCTCGGCACCTTTAAAATGAACAGGGAATCCTAAAGACATGTTGACAGCAACGATGCGGTAACGGTCTCGGTTTTCAAGAACCCATTGAAGTGCATCTGCGAGGTCGCTGCTCTTCTGCCCGGAGCCGAGAACGCGAAGGCCTATGAGGCTGACACCAGGGGCTGTTCCGATGTTGGGATTTGTGGAACCAATCGTCCCGGCAACATGAGTAC
>CAIYBH010000436.1 GCA_903924405.1 uncultured Planctomycetaceae bacterium
CAAGCGAGGAAGAATGCAGGAAAAACGCCAAGTCCGGCCTCGCTCGCACGTCGGGCTCGTAACCAAACAGCCATACCAACCCGAAGCGCAAGCGAGGAAGAATGCAGGAAAAACGCCAAGTCCGGCCTCGCTCGCACGTCGGGCTCGTAACCAAACAGCCATACCAACCCGAAGCGCAAGCGAGGAAGAATGCAGGAAAAACGCCAATTTCGGCCTCGCTCGCACGTCGGGCTCGTGTTCAAACAGCCATACCAACCCGAAGCGCAAGCGAGGAAGAATGCAGGAAAAACGCCAAGTCCGGCCTCACTCGCGCGTCGGGTTCGTATTCAAACAGCCATACCAACCCGAAGCGCAAGCGCCGAATTTCTGTTGATTTTTTCGGGGATTCCGGGCTGTACCGACCGTCGATCGATTCAATTCGGGGAATTCCCGGCAATCGAGGACGTGCCGCTGGATTTGCAAACCGGATTCGGCACTCTACTATGCAACGCAGCGGGCTGGTGCAGTGCCGCAGCGACGATTTCCACGGACGCGTTTCAGTCCAGACGTGACGCGTCCACCGGAAGGCTGATTCGGGATCACCTGCGTTCCGATTAGTCTTCCCGGAAGTCGTGCGGGCATGGCAGCAGTCGCGTTCCGGCGCAGATGGGGATCCATCAATGTGCTCAACGTCCGGATCCAGAAGGCCGCTGGCTCAGGCGAAGCCAGCCAGCATCAGGTCCGACAGCGGGTGGCAATGCGGCAGGTCGTGTGCAGTTCATTGTGCAGACTGTTGACCGAAGGCGGTCTCGGGCTGCAGAAATTCAGTGACTAAATCAAGTGGAAGGAAGTGTCGTGGCAACTCTTGCAGAAACATCCAAAGCCCAGAAGGAACTTCTGGATCAGCACACCCGCGAAATGGTGAAGTGGCATTTCAGCGACGACACCGGCTGCCAGTTCTGGCTGGAAAAGAAGCGTGAGTTCAATTTTGATCCGCTGACGGAAGTGAACTGCTTCGAAGACCTGAGGAAGTTTCCGTTGTTCGAAGACGAGTGGCTTCGCGGTGGCCCGATGCGTCGCTGGGTTCCACAGCCGCTGCAGAACAAACCGATTTACGTATTCGAAACCGGGGGCACCACCGGGATTCCCAAATCCCGCGTCGTCGTCGAGGACCACTGGATTGATTACGAGCTCTTCAGTGAGACGCTGCCGGACGAATCCTTCCCCCGCGGCGCCAACTGGCTGATGCTGGGCCCCTCCGGTCCTCGTCGCCTGCGACTGGCAATTGAGCATCTGGCTCAGTTCCGTGACGGGATCTGCTTCTGCGTTGACCTCGATCCCCGCTGGGTGGTCAAACTGCTGAAGAAGGGCAAAGTCGAAGAGGCCAAAGAGTACAGCGCGCACTGCATTGACCAGGCGTTGACGATCCTGTCAGCCAACAACGACATTCAGTGCATGTTCACCACGCCGAAACTGCTGGAAGCACTGGCCCTGCGACTGATGGATCAGGGCAGCAGCATCGAAGAAGCCGGAATCAAGGGCATCTTCTGCGGGGGAACGGAATTCACCGCACAGTGGTACCGCTTTGCTCGTGAAGAACTGCTGGGGCCGAATGTCTACATCACGCCGACCTACGGCAACACGCTGATGGGACTGGCCTGCGGCAAGCCGTTTGATCCAGCCGACAATTTCAAGATCACCTACTACGCTCCCCAGCCGCGTGCGGTCATCGAAGTCGTCGATTTTGAGGATCACATGAAGGTAGTGGACTACGGCGCCACTGGGCGCGTGAAGCTCTACACGATGACCAAAGAGCTGTTCGTTCCGGGCTTCCTGGAACGTGATGAAGGCGAGCGGGAACTGCCGCACGAAAAGTATCCATGGGACGGTGTGAGCGCCGTTCGTCCGTATCACGTATTCGCCAAGACCACCACGGTCGGCGTGTACTAAGTTGACGGAACTGCGTTCAGAGGCTCAGGCCGCGGACTCAACACTGCGGCCTGAGCCTGAATTCCGGACGCCTCTGCCTTGCTCAATTCGTCAATCCTCCGAACCTTCACTTCTCTGACCTCCTTCCCTGAAATTCACCGCCATGCTGGAAATTCCTGTCGTTCGCTGGGGCAAGCCCTACGAATCCCTCGAGAAGTCTAATGTCGTTCACTTTGAAACTGGCGAAGTGATGGCTCAGATGCATCAGGCCAATGCGGGTCTGGTACAGATGGATTCCCGTAAATCCGCCAAAGCACGCGACGTGTTGCGGCAGTTTTCCTGCGCCGACCTGATCGAGAAATGCAAACGCGCAGCGGACCTCTACCTCACCGCCGAACTGCCGCTGGGCAATGGCACTCAGACACCAGAGCAGTTCTGCTCGATTCAGTCGGCCACCACTGGTCTGCCACTGAACATGTGCCGTGCCAATATGAACAAAAACGCCTTTGTGCTGAAACACATGGGCGACATGCTGGATGCCCTGACCCGCGGCCTGCCGCTGGACATTCTGACTCGCGGATACGGCATGGAATCGCGCAACGTGATGGTCAGCTATCAGGCAACCACCTCGGTGCTGGGGCTGGTGCTGCCGTCCAATTCGCCGGGCGTGCACACGCTCTGGCTGCCTGCTATTCCACTGCAGATCGGGCTCGTCCTGAAGCCGGGTTCTTCCGAGCCGTGGACGCCCTATCGTATGTACGAAGCCTTTGCTGCGGCCGGTGTGCCGCGTGAAGCCTTCTGTCTGTACCCCGGTCCACACGACGTGGGCAACAAGGTTCTTGAAACCTGCAACCGAGCCATGATTTTCGGAGGCCAGGCGACCGTTGAAAAGTACCATGGCAACCCACGCGTCCAGGCACACGGCCCGGGCTTCAGCAAGATTCTTCTGGGTGACGACATTGTTGACCGCTGGGAAGACTACCTGGACGTCATGGTGAAGAGTGTCGTCATGAATGGTGGTCGGGGCTGCATCAACTGCTCCGGCATCTGGGCATCACGACACACGGAAGCAATTGCCGACGCGATTGCTCAGCGAATCGGCCCGATTGTTCCGCTGCCAACCACGGATCCCAACGCCGCCATCGCCGCCTTTACAACGGCCGGTGTGGCTGAAGCGACCAATAACCAGATCGAGGCCGGGCTGAATGCTCCGGTGGTCACCGATGTCGCAGCGAAGTACCGTGGCGGTGATCGACTGGTACGCCAGGAACGTTGTGATTACCTGAGGCCCACTGTCCTGCATGTCGCGGACTGTGACAATCCAATGGCGAACACCGAGTACATGTTTCCCTTCGTATCCGTCGTTCGGTGCCCGCAGGACAAAATGCTTTCCAAAATCGGTTCCACCCTGATCGGCACGGCGATTACGGAAAACGAAAAGTGGATTACGGAACTGGTGGATGCTCGCAACATCGACCGCCTGAATGTCGGACCAATCCCCACGTGTGCCCTGAACTGGCTGCAGCCTCATGAGGGGAACATCATCGACTTCCTGTTCCGCAATCGTGCCTTCCAGAACAGTTTGCCTCCTGCTCACTGATTGCGGGATTTCAAACCGCTGTCCAATCCTTCACGGCACCAGCAATCTGCGAGACTGCAGATTGCTGGTGTTTTTTTACCGGGATTTCAGACACCAAACTGGCGGCCGTGTTTCAGGCACTCACTCAGCTCCTCAGTGACGGCTGTGATCGCGGGCATTGAGGCATCCGGGTTCAGCCTTCGGCTGATGCGGCGGGCCAGTGGACCGTACTCCAGAATGTTCTCCAGTGCACGCTGCGTGTCGCCGTCCAGGTCCGGCCGCGTCGCCTCATAAAGATGTCGCCACAGTTCCTGCAGGCTGCAGGATGATCCCGGATAACCGAATAACTGCAGCAGCGTCGCGTTCTGCACTTCTGCGCGTTCCGCTGAATCGATGGCCTTCAACAGCAATTCGAACAGCGGCTCGACCGCGACCGCCTGCTGAGCCTGCAGTGATCCCCAGCGTTCCTGCACCAGCGACTTCAGTACGGACACCACCAGGCTGAGCACACCGAGGTCGGCTGCCGGGCATTCCTGGATATCGATGACCCGGATTTCAATGGAACCGCGTCCGAAACGGGCAATCGCCCCGCGTGCGTTCAGGAACTCTTCCTGCAGCACGCCCTCCGGATCCAGCGGCGCAATCGCCTTGAACATGGGTTCAAAAATCTGCGTCCGATAGTCGGCCTCAGAAAACGCAGGCTCGGGAATTACCCGACCGGCAATCAACGGGATCTTCGCCGAATTGCTGCGATACACGTGCAGACGCTGATCCATCCGTCCCGTCAGTCGACCTTCCGCCAGAGGTGACGCGGCGGCCAGTGCCGGCAGCAGCGGCAGGATCAGTCGAATCGCGGCGTGCAGTCGGCCGAATTCCTGATCGTTCGCAAAGGGCAGGTTCAGGTGCACGCTCTGCAGATTGGCCCAGCCATGGCCTCGACAATCGAAAATCCGATTGAACGCCTCATACACCGCGCTGTAGTCATGCGGCCAGAGACGCATTTCGCGAAATGGATTCATCCATGGGTGCATGGCTGACGGCAGCAACTGACCGCCCAGCCCCGCCAGTTGCTGGTTGATCCTGCGCACCTCGCCCTGAAACGCCGCTGCCAGACCATGCAGTGAATCCACCGGTTCGGTCGTCTTCAGCTCCACCACATGCAGGACCAGTTCATTGGACCACGACAGCCGACCTCGTTCCACATCGGACTGAATCTGTCCGCATTCTGCCTGAATCAAACGATCACAGATCGGCAGCACGTCCAGTGTCTTCTGCGACACGATCATGTATTCCAGTTCCACGCCGTAGCCCTCGAAGAGCCCCAGCCTGCGACGATCTGTCTCTGACACAGTAATATCTCCGGTGTGTTCTGATAACGATACGAGTTATACGAGTACCAGCGGGGTGATAGCGAAACGATCGAAGTTCGGAAATTCAGTGCGTTGTCGAATTGATCGCGGAATGGTCGCAGGTTGAGGTCTGTGGCAGTGAAACGGCGGGGACTTGTTTCGTCGAAGCGAAACCCGACGATGGACCGGATTCATGCCGTTTCACCATCGAGGGACCGGTAACGTCAGTCGTCCAGTCGTGCGCGTTTCTGTTCCATTCGCCGCACAAATACGTCCATGATCCGGTTATAAAGATCCTCTTTCAGAATGGAATCTTCACTGTCCGAATCGATATTAGGATTGTCGTTCACTTCGATGATGTAAAAGTTTCCGTTGGATTCCTTCACATCAACACCGTACAACCCGTCGCCAATCAGATTGGCCGCCTTCAGCGCCAGTTTGACGGCCTTCCGCGGTGCCAATTCAACAGGCAGCGTCTCAGTTTTGCCATAGCGACCGCGGCCCTGACATTCCTGACGCACAATCTGCCAGTGACCGGGCGCCATAAAATAACGGCAGGCAAACAGCGGTTTACGGTCAATGATGCCGATCCGCCAGTCAAACGTGGTGGGCAGATATTCCTGAGCGATCAGCAGTTCCGAATCTCCCAGGAAGTCTTTTGTCTTCTCCTCCAGCTCCGCGGCCGAATTGATCTTCACGACGCCACGACTGAAGGCGCTGTCCGGTTGTTTCAGGACAAATGGATATCCCAGCTCCTGCACCACTTTGTCAATGTTCTCGTGATGCACAACGAGGGAACGAGGAACGTCCACCTTATGCCGTGCAAGGATTTCAGCGAGATAGACTTTGTTGGTGCATCGCAGAATTGACAACGGATCGTCGATCACCACCATTCCTTCCTTCGCCGCACGCCGGGCAAAACGATAGGTATGATGATTCACATAAGTCGTCTCACGAATGAACAACGCATCGAATTCCAGTAATCGACTGTAGTCATCCTTCGTGATCAGTTCGGCGTAGACATCCTGTTCCCGGGCAGCGCGCAGAAATCGTTTGAGCGCCGTTTCGTTGGAAGGCGCATTGTGCTTTTCGTCCGGATCATACAGGATCGCCAGATCAAAGCGTGTGCGTTTACGGGAACGGGGCATGGCAGCCCGTCCCGACAGATACCTGGCTGCGGATTCCGCTACGAAGGGCTTATGACTGTCCGGCAGTTGATGGGGCGCCGGAGTCTGCACGCGACGGATCTGCCACCGACCTTCATCGTTGCGATGGAACTCGAATCGCAGCATCGGCGCAGCAAACAGATTGAACAGATGCAGCGCCAGGCGATCGTAGCGGCGCGCCAGGTTTCGACCAAAGTAGACACTCAGCGTGAACTCGCTGGACTGCAGCGGACTCAGATTCTGCTGAATCAGCTCATCCAGTTCATCAGACAAAACTCGCACGCTGGCACGATTCTTCAGGTCCTGCAGCGTGACCACGCCCGGCAGCGGCTTGTGGCCCCGCGCCTCGGCCAGCAGCGATACGTAATACCCGTTACTCTGGTACTTGTAGGAACGACACAGATTGATAATGCGGTGCGCAGGGGAACCCGCGGCGTATTCCGGCGACGTGAGGTACGTCTGCGCGTCCACCACTTCCGTCCCCGGCGTCTCAAACGGCCAGTCCCTGACGTCCGAGACCACAATCAGAACAGTCATCTGTCTCACCAAACATAGCCCGAAGCCCCGAAGCAGAATCCATTTCTGCCTGCCAGACCGGGAAAGTGTCTTCAGGCGGGAAGTTTAGGGACTGACGGGATTTCCCAAAAGACAGATCATGTCGACAGCAAAAAGCAGGGAAAAGCAGCGGTGCACGCCGTTTCCGTCGTCCTCGACCGGCGTCAGACTGCGGTCCCTGTCATGTCGGGGACTGCAGCATTGCGGCAATGCCCATACCGCCACCAACGCACAGAGCCACCAGCACACGAGCGGATTCACCACGTCGAATTCGCCACGCGGCGTGAGTCAGCAACCGCGCACCACTGGCACCCAGCGGATGACCAAGGGCAATCGCCCCGCCATCAGGATTCAACGCCAGTCGCCGGCCCCCGTGCCCGGCTGCCACCGTTTCGATCGGAGCCCCCGTCACACTACTGTCCAGGCCAAGTTCCCGCAGACACGCCAGCGTCTGCACCGCAAAGGCTTCGTTCAGTTCCAGACAATCCACATCATCCAGACCGCAGCCAGTGACCTGCAGCAACCGACGCACGGCATGCACCGGGCCCAGCCCCATCCGCTGCGGATCGCAGCCCACAGACACACCATGCACCCATTCACACAGAACTGGCCACTGGTTCGCTTTGACAGTTGCCTCATCCGCCAGCACCAGCATGGCGGCTCCGTCGTTAATTCCCGAGGAATTTCCCGCCGTCACAGTCCCCGATGGATCGAAGACCGGAGCCAGTGCAGCAAGATCGTCACGAGTCAACTCGGGCCGCGGATGCTCATCGGCCACCACTCCCGCCACTTCACACAATTCATCCGCAAAGCGACCGGCACGCATTGCGCGGGCACACAACACCTGACTGCGTTCCGCCCACGCATCCTGTTCGGCTCGCGAAATCTGATACTCCCGCTGCAGACGCTCAGCCGTCTCCCCCATGTGCTGATCAATCTGACAATCCCGCAATCCATCCGTCAGCATGGAATCCCGCACCAGCGTCAGATCAGGTTGCTGCCCGCGCCCGGGACGTGGCAGCAGAAGCGCAGATCGGGACATCGATTCTACGCCACCGGCCAGCACAGCCCCTGCCTCGCCACTGCGAATGGACTGAGCTGCCAGAACGGCCGCCTGCAGGCCTGAGCCACACATCATGTTGACCGTCATGGCCGTGGACGACTCTGCCAGACCACTCTGCAGACCCACCTGCCGCGCAGGATTCATCCCATGCCCTGCTCCAAGTACGTTCCCCAGAACGACGTGGGTCACAAGTTCAGGGGACAGCCCCGTCAACGCCGCTTTGGCCGCTGCTGTCGCCAGCGCCTGCGGCGAATACTCCGACAAACCTCCCCGAAAACGGCCGAACGCGGTACGCCGTGCTGCCGCAATGAAAATCCGATTGGTCATCATCGAATTCCGAAGAATCATAAAGGACGCAATTCTTCCGCATTTTTGTGGACTTCAGGACAACACAGCGGCCAGTTTTTCACGCGTTTCCGGGCGGTTCAATTCCGCTTTTCCAAACCCCGGCAACGCACCCGCTGCCACCGCTTTCGTCTGCCACTCCGCGTAATTGGAAACCAGCATGACCGGCACTGCAGCGTAAGCCGCCTGCTGCCGTATTGATCGAAGAATCTCCATGCCGTCGCTGCCATCGGCATCCAGCACGCGATTGATCAACACCAGATCAAAGGGCTGAGCCGCAATCAGACGCAGGGCCTCGTCCGCCAGATCCGCGGTCACCACCTTCGCAGAAAAACCCGACTGCAGCAGATACGCAATTGCCGCACTGTCCGGGCGGCACTGACCAATACTCAAGACCGTTTTCTGACTCATGATTTCCCCTTCACCCCGCGTGATTCTGAACTCGTTGTGCCGACACCACATGATGGCACACTGCTCCCGGATGTGCCAAGCTGCTTTTCGTGGGCCTGATCGCCGAGCCCCCGCATCACTGGCCAACCCGGCAACCGGCCCGTGGCATAGCGTAGCAGGTCCGGGGCGTCGGCTGAACCGAGCGGCCACGCACCCACAGGGCCGGGAAAATCGCCGCGATCGCTCCGGCAATCGGCCCGGGAGTTTCCGAAATCTCCAGCGATTCTGCGTAGCGATAGAGGTCACCGAGCCAACGGAAACGTCAACCACCGCCAGCCACAATCGTCCCTGGTGTTTTGCAGGTGAATGTTCCGTGCGGACCGTCTACCATACGCGGCAGGCGGTCACGTGGATGGCAGGTCGTCCATGCTTTCCCACGAACCGGGCGTCCACCCGTGACGTGTTTCTGCCCCACCTCGCCCCCCACCTTTTGAACCTGATCAGGATCTCTCACATGTCCATTACACTCCCGTCACTGCACCCGGACACGCTGGCGCAGCTGAACAGTCCGGCCTACGTGATTTTTCGTGATCGTCTGCTGCAGAATCTGGATTCGATGATCCGAGTGGCCAAGCAGCCGAGCCGATTGCGTCCCCACTGCAAGACTCACAAAATGGATCGGATCATTCGGCTGTGGGTTGAACGCGGCGTGACGAAGCATAAGGCCGCGACGATTGCCGAATGTGAAATGTGTGCCGCGGCAGGGGCCACCGATGTCCTGTTTGCCTACAACCCGGTGGGACCAAACATCGCGCGAATGGTCGCACTGGCAAAGACTTTCCCAGGTTGTCGCTTCACCGCCACGACGGACCACGAACAACCGCTGCGGGCACTGTCTGCAGCGGCCGCCGCTGCGGGTGTCACCATCGGGATCATGCTGGACGTGAATGTCGGCATGGATCGCACCGGCATCACGCCGGAAACCCCCGGCGCCGCAGAACTGTATCATCTGGTGAAATCCCTTCCCGGTCTGGTGCAGGCCGGATTTCAGGTTTACGACGGCCATCAGCGTCAGACGGATCTGATGGAACGTCGCGTCGCAGTGGCCGAACAATGGCCGCGTGTTCTGAAGCTGCGGTCCGCCGTCGAGTCTCTCGGGTCATCAGTACCCGCGTTTGCCTGTGGTGGCACTCCGACGTTCCCGTGTTACGCCGCCATGTCGGATCCGGCGATTGAGCTGTGTCCCGGCACATCGGTGCTCAGTGATTCCGGCTACGGCAATCATTTTCCAGACTTGCCGTTCAGTCCGGCTGCCGCGCTGGTCACCCGAGTCGTCAGCCGTCCTGGCCCGAACCGTATGACACTGGATCTGGGCAACAAGGCCGTCGCCGCTGATCCTCCGAAAGGCGCCCGCGTCTTCTTTCCGGATCTGCCGGAAGCAGTCCAGGATATCCACAGCGAAGAACATCTGGTGCTGGTGACTCCCGACGCCCAGCGCTACCAACCGGGTGATGTGCTGCTGGCTGTTCCGGTGCATGTCTGCCCCACCAGTGCCCTCTATGATCGCGTCGCTGTTGTGGACGATGGACGCGTGACCGAGTACTGGGAAGTCACCAGCCGTAACCGCAAAATCACCATTTGAACATTGCGTCACTCCGAACTGAGCGTTAAGGCGAATCGGCAAACCCCGGGACAAGCAAACAATGCATACGGCGGCCCAATCCGTCCCCCAATGTTACTCGTTCCTCGTCCCTGTCCCTATTCCCTATTCCCCACTCCCTCTTCCCTGACATCAAGGCATGACTGATGAAAGAGATCAAAGGCACCTGTCCGCTGAGTCGGGAGCAGGTGGTTGGTCAGTACTTCCTCGAACATCGCGCCAAGCTGCTGGACGTGGCTGCGTTTCTGGATCGACTGGACCGCGCCACACCGACCGGGGTTCCGGATTTTCGTGAGCAGGCGCTGCGTCAGGCGTTGTCGATTCTGGCCGACAACGCCCAGCATCGAACGGCACGGATTCTGGATCTGTTGAGTGACAGCAGCGAGGAGATTCCTCAGTCGGCTCACGGCATGAAAGGCGCTCTCGGGGCAGTCAAACCTGTGACAGGAGTCAGCACATGAGATACATCGATCCCCACATTCATATGGTGTCCCGGACGACCGACGACTATCAGCGGATGGCGCAGTCCGGCTGCATCGCCGTGACCGAACCCGCGTTCTGGGCGGGTTTCGACAGGTCGTCGGCCAAAGGTTTCCACGATTACTTCCGCCAATTGACGGAATACGAGCCAAGGCGTGCAGCGCTGTTCGGCATCCGTCACTTTACATGGCTCTGCATCAATCCCAAGGAAGCTGATGACCCGGCGTTCGCACGCGACGTCGTCGCCCTGATCCCGGAATTCCTGAAATGTGATACGGTCCTCGGCATCGGGGAAATCGGGTTGAACAAGAACACCCGCAACGAAATGATCATTCTGGAAGAACAGATCGCCCTCGCAGAAGCTCACAATCAGCTGATCCTGGTGCACACACCGCATCTGGAAGACAAACGCAAGGGCACGCGACTGATCATGGATGCCCTGTCGGCCAGTCACATTGATCCGGGACGGATTCTGATTGACCATGTGGAGGAACATACGGTCGCCGACGTCCTGGATCGAGGATTCTGGGCGGGGATGACTCTGTATCCTGACACCAAGATGACTCCACAGCGAGCGACGGATGTGATTGAGATGTATGGTTCGGAACGCATCTGGATGAACTCGGCCGGTGACTGGGGCTGCAGTGACCCGCTGGCCGTCCCGAAAGCGCGACTGGAAATGAGCCGACGTGGACACGCCATGTCACTGATCGACAAGGTAACACTTGAAAACCCGCGAACATTCCTCAGTCAGTCCCCCAACTTCCGCGTGGATATTCCGTAAACACGGCAGAACTGCCAACGTCCGGCGGTATACCGGGTTCTACCGAGAGAATTGAATTCGTCTGGATGGACGACATGAGAGCCAACGTCGACCACATCGCCCAGCATGGACTCACGCCAGCGGACTTCGAATTCGTTTTTCAGAATTATGAAGCTGAAACCGTCAGTGAATCCAGCGGCCGCCCGATGAGATTCGGCCGAACTGTAGACGGCCGATTGATAGCTGTTGTGTTCGAATGGATTGAAGCTGAAATGACGGTTTATCCCGTAACTGCTTTTGAGGTGAGGGAACGACGGTGAGCAACATTCGACGGCGACAACCCACAGAAGCCGAAAAGGCCAGAATTCAAACGGCAATTTCCGAAGAATCAGCTCCTCAAGTGATCGCGGAAAATGAGGCAAAAATCCGGAGATTGAGGGCCAGCAAACGAAGTGGTGGAACAGTAGCACAACATGTCATCGGTTTGCTGCGGAAACGTAAAGCTGAGGAAGACCTTTCACTCAGTGAACTGCAGGCAAGGACAGGCATCGACAGCGGTAACTTGTCCCGTCTGCTGAATGCCGATGAACCCAACCTGACCCTCGAAACCGTCGAGCGCCTTGCCACGGCGATGCACTGCACGATCCAGGTGACACTTCAGCCAGTTGAGTAACAACAGGTAAAGACAGTAGCCGCCGAGTCTGTCTGTCCCGGATGAAATCGGGCGCGACGCGTCAGCATCCGGTTCGGATTCACGTTTAACGCGTGCTGTTGGGCACGAGGACGCGCCAGAGTGTTTGCCAGCGGCCTTCGCTGCTCACCAGCAGACTCTGGCCGTCCGCTTCAAAACAGACGGTTTCACCCTGTCGACGCGCCGGAAGCGTCAGAATCGTGGCACTGCGTCCGCAGGCATCCCCCCAGCTCTCGTCACCCTGCCGCTCAAACACCGCTCCACTGACCGGATTGACAATCGCCAGACGACGCCCATCCGCGGTCACGTCCATTCCCGTCGCCCACGCAATTCCGAGGGGACGAATTTTTTCGGCCACGTGGTTCTGCCTGCCGCCCTGTAATTGCAACGGAATTCGGTACAGCGTGGCGTTGGAGGGATTTGCTTTTGTCAGCAGCAGGATCTGTCGCCCCGGAACATCCACCGCGATGCTCTCGCAGTCTGCCGGACCTTCCGGATAAGAAAACTCGACTGTAACCGTCGGACGTGACTGCAACTGACTCACTTTCGTCCCCGGCTGGATCTGCGGTTCCTCAACGAGCAGCAGCTGACATCCCGGCCGCTGCTTGCCACGGTCACGACTGTTGTCTCCCGAATCCGCAATCAACAGCCAGTTGCGTTCGTCGGCCCGAAACGCACACATGTCTTCCCAATCGGTGGCCGTGACCTCCGGAAGTGTCACGATCCCGCGTGTCGTGCCATCCCGATTCACCAGAAACAGCCGCGGCTCGTCACCGGAATCATTGTGAATCCAGACACATTCCGGTTGCTGCAGGCTGCAGGCCATGCCACTGGCCTCACTGATGTTCCAGTCGCGAATCACGCAGACAGATTCGGCCGCTTCCACCTCAGGGTCCTGAACAGGTCCGAGTCCGTACAGAGCCGCAGCGGTTGGCCACGGCGACAGGCCCGCCAGAAACAGCAACCCAAGACACGGCAGCACGCTGAAAAATGCTGCCGTGTGAATCCGCCCCATCCCCATCGCCATGATCCACAGGAAGACTGTTGCCGCCAAAACCCCATCCACTGACGACTGAAAACTGAAAACCGAAAACTGAAAACCGAAAACTGAAAACCGAAAACTGAAAACTGAAAACTGAACACCGAAAACCGAAAACCAAACACCGATCAAACCGGGCCGGCCGCAGCATTCAACAGCTGCAGAACCTGGCCGCGAATGTCCACCGCGATCTGTTCGATCGTGCGCAAACTGCCGTCGTCTGCCAAACCGTGCACCGTTCGCCAGTCCAGTCGACTGTGCGACAGTGCCAGATAACACCGTCTGACCTTTTCGAGGTACGGGAGGTCGGCTTCCTGAAGATCGGCTTCACGGTCCGTGTAATCCCGCGTGCCTTTGCGTGAGACCAGTTCGCGACTCATTTCACTGGACATATCAATCAGTATCGTCAAATCCGGCCGAGGCAACTGAAAAACGCCGAATTCGACGCGTTCAATCCAGTCAATCAGCGTTGCCCGGGCCTCGCCCGCAAGTTTTGAGGCCTGGTGGGCGAGGTTGGAACCGACGTAGCGGTCGAGGACCACGACGTCGTTGTCCTGCAGCAGCTGCAGCAGTAGCTCCCGGGATTCGTAGCGATCTCCGGCATACAGCACGGCGGCCAGTTGCGGATGCACTTCATTCAAAGCACCGAATCGGCCATTCAGAAAGTCGCCGATCGCCTGACCGAAGGTGGTGGCGCCGTACCGTGGAAACTGCAGGCTGTCCGCGCGGTACCCAGACTGCCGCAGGCCCTGCACCAGCTGACCGGCCTGAGTCCCCTTGCCGGCTCCGTCAATGCCCTCAATCGCAATCAGGATGGCCATGTGACGACTCCGGTTTCTGAGTTTTTCGGTGCAGCCGTCGGTATGCCGGGACTGACAAACACAATCCCATCCGCACCATCGACGGAGCAGGCCGTCAGGTCTCCGGTGTCACACTCTGCCTCCGCGTCCCGGGAGACGATCGACGTATCGGAGTCGACCGATGCCCTGCGATGACTCAGACTGCTGTCACTGCGCAACGGCTGCAGTCGCTCAGCCACAACGCCTTCGCGGCTGGCCGAAATCCCGCGACACCGCACAAACAGGCCGAGATCAGCGGCAGTCCCCGGTACTTCCACCGGCATGTACCAGCGGTCAGTGCCCCGCACGTAGCCGTCCCGGTGTTCTGAGAGTCGTTCCGCAAGCACTTCGAGGTCTGCGGGATGCTGTGAAAGACGCTGCGCCACCGCGGGCTGCGAATCCGCAATACGCTCACGATAGAACTGTTCCGCCAGATCACGTTCCAGATCGCTGAGAATTCCGACCCGCCGCCGAATCTCCTCAGGAGGAATCTGGCCGTCCATCGTTGCTGCCGGTGTCCCGTCCCGACGACTGAAGGGAAACACATGCACCTTCATAAATTGCGCACGACGACAGGTCTCCAGCGTCTCCTGAAACTCGGCTTCTGTCTCGCCGGGAAATCCCACAATCACGTCTGTACTGAAGGCTGTCCCGCGGCCAAGCTTTTCGCGAATCTGATCCAGTCGCTGCAGAAATCGATCCACGCGATAACGGCGACGCATCCGTGTCAGTACGGCATCGCTGCCGCTTTGCAGCGCCGGATGAAACTGTGCACACAGATGCTGACAATCGCCGCACGCACTGATGAAGTCGTCATTCACTTCGACCGCTTCGATGCTGGAAAGTCGCATGCGCCAGTCCCCGGGAATCCGGTCCAGACGCCGCAGCAGATGCCACAGACGTTCCGGCCGGTCGCCAGGCGCCAAGTTGTTGGTGTCCACACCAAAGTGCCCCATATGGATCCCGCTGATCACGATTTCACGATATCCGTGATCAATCAACGCCCGCATCTCGTCTTCGATATCCACGGGGCGACGGCTGCGCAAGCCGGGACGCACCGTGGGGATGATGCAGTAGGAGCATTTCAGTATGCATCCGTCCTGAATCTTGACGAAGGCCCGCTGTCGTCCTTCGAATTCTGTAATCCCGGCGGGCAGGTCCGAGACCCCGAAGCGGCTGAGCACATCCGGAAGCTCACGTTTGTCCGTGACCACCTCAATCACATTCGGCAATCCCGCCACGACGGCCGGGTCCCGCGTCGCGTAACACCCCATTACGATCGTGCGCGCGCCTGGATTTTGACGAGCCAGCTGGCGAATAACCTGGCGGGATTTCGAATCACCCGTGTTGGTCACTGTGCACGTATTCACCACGCACAGCTCCGCCGACTCGCCTTCAGCCGCTTCACGGTAACCGCTTTGCAGCAGTGCTTCGCGCACCAGCTGAGTCTCGTACTGGTTGACCTTGCAGCCCAGGGTGACCAGCCTGCAGGTGCGCCCCGCGACCGCCACGTCCGGCGGCCCGTGGCGGTCACCGATGTTGATTAAGTCCGTCATGAGCCCGTTTGCAGCGAAAAAAGTGCCGAATTCTCCAACCGCTTCCGCATTGCACCGAACCGCCCCGCGAAGATGGCGGGCCGGCCGGAACGGGATGAATTCTACCGCCACGGATCAGCATCGTCGAACGGACCCGCCTGCAGATTTGGAAACTGGTGAATTCCGCGCCGTCGGGAATCGTCTTCTCCGGCCGCACGCACTTTCAGGATGCGATCCGGACCTCCCCCGGAATCCCTTCGTTCACTACGACTCGTAATTCTCACCCATTTTGCCCCGCCCAAAAGGGGCCCCGCAAAAAGGGGTCAGGTCCATTTTCCGGGCGTGGGGAAAAGTAGAATGTCCCCTTTTGCGATTCGGTCCGGGCACTGCCGCTGGCCGACTACCGAATCTGCACGTGGCAGGGCATCAGCAGCAACGCGGGCTCACGCTGCAACAGCTCAAGCACCGGAAGATGCTGCATCAGGGGTCGCAGGGATTGCGGCAGAGACTGCAGGACCTGCACAAGCGGCTGATTTTCCCCGGAACACTGTCCCAGCAGAGCTTCCAGCGGGCTGCGCGCCGCCGGCAAATTCTCAAGCTCCAGCTTGCCCTCCGTGTCACCTACGAGTTTCCGGGCGTAAGCCAACGCGTCCCCAAGGGTTCCAAGCTCATCCACGAGTCCGACATTAAGAGCCTGCCGCCCAGTGTAGACACGCCCCCGTGCGAGTGCTTCCAGTTTCTCGTATTCCATCCGGCGGCCTTCCGCAGCTTTGCGAGTGAACTGGCCGTAAATTTCATTCAGCATGTTCTGCATCGCTTCGCGTTCAGAGTCCTCAAAGGCGGATGTCAGACTCAGCACGCCACTGTTCCTGCCACGACTGATCACCGAGGTCGTCACGCCGAGCTTGTTCATCAGCCCTTCAATCGCAATCTTGCCCCCCAGCACACCGATCGAACCCGTCAGTGTTCCTGGTTCCGCAAAGATCCGTTCGGCTCCCATCGAAATGTAGTAGCCGCCGCTGGCCGCTGTATCACCCATGCTGGCAACGACAGGTTTGCCGCTGGTTTCCAGCGCACGCCAGATCAGATCGCTGGCCAGCGCACTTCCGCCGGGACTGTCAACACGCAGCACAATGGCTTTGACATTTTCGTCGGCAGCCAGCTTATGAATGAGCGGCACGATCTCATCAGAATCAATCCCGCCGGGACCGCTGAGCAGCGACGTTGGATCGCTGCCAGCCGAGATAGCGCCTTCCAGAGTCAGCACGGCAATCCGAGGCCGCGTGCTGCCACTGCTTTCTGCCGGACCGGAGAGCAGCTTCATCAGCGAGAACAAATCCAGTTCGGTTTCCGGTTTCGGTTTTCGATAGTCCCTGCGAATTCGCACATCGAGATTCTGATCGGGCCCACTGATCAACCCGGCCACCTGATCTTCATACGCGAGCACATCAATCAGGCCTGTTTCCTTTGCCTTTGAGGCAGGGATCAGTCCAACGTCAATGGCGGCTTTGACTTTGTCATCCGGCAGGCTGCGAGCTTTGGCAATCTGTCCCACCATGTCCAGAAAATGATCATCGAGGATGGCTTCCATCTCCGCACGAAATTCCGGACTCATTTCAGCCCGCGTCCACGGCTCAGCAGCGGACTTAAACGCCCCCACGCGCAGCATATCCGCCTGAATATCCAGCATCTGGAACAGGTTGCGGTAGAAGGTGACTTCCGCCCGCAGACCTGTGAGCGACAGGGTTCCCGACTCGGGCATCAGAATCCGTTCGCAGGCACAGGCCAGCAGATATTCCTTGTTGCCCGCATCATTCATGCGCGCCCAGACCGGCTTGCCCTGAGCTCGGACGGCGGCGATGGCCGTTTGCAATTCATTCAGACGCGCCCAGCCAATGTCGAGGCTTTCGATGTGCAGTACGACGCCACGAATGGCCTTATCGGTACCCGCCTGCTTCAATCGCTGCAGTACCGAAGGCAATGAATCCGAGATTTCGCCAAACACTCCCGGTGCCTGCGGTGCTTCCGGCAGGCTGCCGCTGAGTGTCAGTTCGGCCCAGTCCGCACGCACTTTGGCAGCGGGCTTCGAGGGAGTTTCTGCGGGCTTTTCATCGGCGACCAGTGCCGCGCCGCAGAATGTCATCAGACAGCCGGCAAGAGTCAGGGCAAAACGCGTTGCAGACCAGAACATCAGCACACCTCGTCTGGAAAAATGACACACCACAAAAGCCATGGGACTTGATACATGCACTTGCGCCGTCCGCACCGAACGCCATCCGGCGTCATGGTTATTTCGTTCGCAGATGTTTTGCCAGAGTGGCAAATGAGAAACCTGCTTTGAAGCGATCATCAAGAGCTTTGCCGGCTGCCACCAGTTCTGCCGGCGTCAGGCGCTGCGACTGCAGACTGGCCACGACCACCACTCCCTCAGAACCGGGCAGGCTGAAGACATAGGTCTGAGGAAAGGATTCACGAATCGTGCGAATGTCGGCCTGCATTTGCGCGTGCGGATTGATATTGAAGACGACGCTGCCCGTCGGCGTCAGCAACTGCTGCAGTTCTTTATAAAACGCCTGAGTCCGCAGATTCAGAGGAACACCTGTATCATCCGTATCAGCGGACGGTTTCAGGAAGGCGTCCATATAAATCGTGTCATACTTCTTTTTCGTCTTCTTCAGGTAATCAAAAGCGTCCGCGATAATCAGTTTGACATTGTCCTTCTGACGCACCGCAAAATAACGCTCGGCCAGCTCGACCACGACCGGATCGATTTCCACGGCCTCTACAGAGACTTGGGGATCATATTTCTGCAGAAAGTGGATCATCGAGCCGCCGCCGAGGCCGACCACCATGACGTTCGACTGCTGCGGCTGAAACAGGTAGCTGGTGAACATGTGCTGCAGGTAGCTGAAACGCAGAATGTGTGGTGATCGCAGGTTGACCTGGCTTTCGTAGGCCTCTTCACCGGAATCCCGGACGAAAATCAGCGACCGAATGGAACCGTTGCGACGGATACGGATGTGCGAAAACGCAGATTTGGTCTCAAATTCAACGGCCCCGCCATCCCGCTGAAATGCGTGAGCGGCCGGCAGCAGCAAATCAGAAACCATCAGCAGCATCGCCAGCAGCAGCCAGCCACCGCGGGCCGAACGGCTGAACGTGGAGTGCAGTAAGTTCGCCGAGGCGGTGAAAACCAGTGAATTCCGAAGCATTTGCGTCTTTCTGATGAACCGTGGCGAAAACTTCAGCCGGCAGACCCCGCGAGGAAGGAAAACGCACCCTCCGAACCGGCCGCCGGTGTAAAAATTCCGCAGAGGAAGTGTACGCAGATTTGCACTTTCTGGAAAGATTTCCGTTTGTCACGCGTTTTCCCGCGAAACATCCCCGGCGTTGACGCAATAATAACGCATGTCATCCGAAGTCATGCCCGTCTTTCGACCGACCGCGCTGCTCACAGCTCTCCCGGAAAAACACGCCACAGACATGGCAACCGCTGCCAGGCAGAAGTCTGCCAACGGGACGTTTCAGCAGGGACTGAACAGTGAAGTCGGCAGATACGGGCCGCTTCGTATCCGGGTGGTGGTTGCTCGGGCCAGAACCTCAGCCGCAATTTCAACGGACCTTGGGCAGGATTCTGCCACGGCACGTCCGCGGGAACGGCGACGGGGAGAACACCGACACTGTGGTCAACACCGCTGACATATCAACCAGCCAGACCAAACAGCTCAGTCAACGCCGCATGCGTTGCGCAGGGACTGTTTTTCAATTGCAGATTACTAACAACTTACGACACCTCCGCACGGAACGGAACTGAAACACCCATGAAGGATCCTCGAATTGAACGCCTGGCTCATGTCCTGCTGCATCACAGTTGCCGGCTGAAACCCGGTCAGAAGGTG
>CAIYBH010000437.1 GCA_903924405.1 uncultured Planctomycetaceae bacterium
CACAACGACCCTTCGATCAGTTTGATCGAAGGGTTTTTTATGGTGATTGCCCGGGCGAAATATGCTCCCGCGGTGCCATGCACCCTGGGATATCACGATGCACGCTAGTATATCACGAGCCGCGACGGTAACGGAGCGGACCGAGCACGAGGTTGGGTTCGGCAGTGAAAACGCTGGACGTTCGTTTCGACGGAGCGAAACGCGACTCTCTTCAGGCTTAACACCGTTTCGCCATCCCAGCCGCGTCGCTCCCGGATGCACGCCTTCCCGGATGTGCTCCCTCCTGGCTGCAGTGCATATCTGCTCAGTGACCCTCGCGTTTGGTGTGGACGAGAGCCATTGTGTTCAGCGAGTCGTTTTGCGTTCCGGCTGGTGCTCTTCGAAGATCAGTGGGGTGGCCGCATTTCCCGGCGCCACGCGAAACCGCACGCGGCCATCCAGCACCTTGCGGAGCAGGTCACCGCAAATGTCCCCGCGCCAACCCTGCAGAAGTCGCGGTGTCGCACCTCGCTCGCCACCACGGATCGCACGCACCACTTCCGTCAGGTCTCGGGTCGTTCCAACGAGGGCCTGAGAGATGTCCCGTTCAGCGCAGACATTGCCCAGAGCCAGTCCCAGCAGTTTGGCGATGACCTGATCATCGGCGGACGATTCGTCGCGATGACGAATGCGTGGGGGCAGCTGGTCGTCGGGAATCCGTACGGCATCAGCGATGACGTCCACCATTTCCGGCAGCACCTTGCGATACTCTGCGCGATTCAGGTCGCGGGTCGCGAGTGCCTGCTGCACGGTGAGAGGTCGGCGTTTGACGAGATCCATCAGCAGGTCATCCCGCATGACCTTGCGCACCGGGCGATTTCTGCTTTCCGCCTCGGTCTCTCTCCAGAGGGCGAGTTTCTGGAGGACGGCCAATTCCCGGCGCGAAAGACGGTGGACTCCGGAAATTCGTTCCCACGGAGCCAGCCGCTCATCCGCGAGGATGTCATCACACATGCGGTCAAATTCAGCCGTTGCCCAGTCGAGGCGTCCTTCGCGTGCGAGCCATTCGCTTTGCCTTTTCCAGATCTCCAGCACGTGGGACACATCGTCGAGGGCGTACTGCATCTGTTCGCGTGACAACGGGCGGCGCAACCAGTCGGACCGAGTCTGGTTACTCACGATGGTTCGCCCGAGGACACGTTCGACAATGGCATTGTAGGACATCGGGTAGCTGCGCCCCCGCAGTCCCTCTGCAATCTGAATGTCCACCAGTCTGCGAGGCACGAGGCCGCTGCCCTGAATGCAGAAGTGAATTTCTGCCTGACCGCCGTGCACCACGACTGTGGTTGTGTCATCGGTCATGACGTCCCACCAGGCGCGCAGGGAGGACAGGGCCAGTGGGTCAACGGCCACGCAGCGGTCGTGTGTGGCGAATTGCAGCAATCCCAGTTCGGATCGATAGCCCGCGTCTGAAACGAACTCTGTGTCAAACGCGACCAAACCGCAGCTGCGAATGTGATCACACAGCTCCAGAAAATCGTCCTGATGTTCAATGAGTTCCGGTGCCATTGAATTCAATACTTTTTGAAGTCTTTGTTCTGTCACCGCCCCGCGGTCAATCGCCGATTGTCCCGGAACGTTCGGCAACCGCACTCCGAGCACCTTTGCGAAAGCTCTGAAGCCCCGGCCTCTCCGATGATTCCCTGCCACGGCCACCCTGCCTGATCCCGCTGCAGCTTACACCAGGATACGGTGGGAAAAAAAACGACTTCCCCGGACATTTCCCGCGATCTTTCGGGAAACCTGTCTCTGGATCCCTCATGACCGGGCCAACACGCATCCCCAGATGCTGAATTGCCGTCGTACGTTGCCAGCCCTGTCCACGGGAAACGCTCGCCGGACATTCAAGCTGATCAACTGCCAGCCATTGCGAAAAATCTCGACGCTTGCGGCGTCCCGGGGGGCGTTTCAGACCGGAAAATATCCCGTTCGATCTGGACCACGACCCCCGTTTTCTGTGCCTCAGTGATTGTGGTGGAAGATTCTCAGAGTTATGCTGAACGAGGCTCTGTTTTTCACGAAGGTCACCTGCTCCAACCGCCAACCTGATAACGAATCAGGATTGGGGCACTTGTCGGTGGTGTTCAACGTGGATGCGGAGTGCCAACCTGCCGGGGGTGCTCTGTTTTGCCGCTGATCGACAGCTGCAAAGGAGACATCTTTTCTGATCCTGAATGATGATTCCCCGGAAAACCGACTCCATCGTCATACGTCGCATCGTCATACGTCGCTTCGTTCAATCTGGCACAACCGCAACACAGCGGACGCTGGAAATCGCTGTGCTGATCGCCTGCCTGCAAGTCTGCATTTCGTTCCGAACCTGCCTTAAAACACACCTCCCCGAAACTCCAGACTCATCATGGTCGCGTCTCGTCTGATTCTGTTGATGACTATGCCGAGCCTGTTGACAGCGATGTCAATGATGGCGGCTACGTGTGATGCTCAGGAAACCAGCACGGAGGCTGAGGCTGTCTTTCAGTCACAGGTTCAACCGATCCTGCAGGAACGCTGCTACTCCTGCCATTCTCATGATGCCGGAGTGATGGAAGGGGGACTGGCTCTGGATTGGCGGAGTGGATGGGAGGTCGGCGGCGGTCGGGGACCGGCGATACTTCCTGGCCGTCCTGACGACAGTCTGCTGATTCAGGCCATTCGGCATACGGATCAGGTTCTAAAGATGCCGGAAGAGCGGCTTCCGGATTCAGAAATTGAAGTTCTGGTGCAGTGGGTCAGGGCGGGGGCTGTGGATCCGCGTGCCGTTCGTCCGGAACAGCGAGCGATCGACGCGGACTGGTGGTCCCTGCGTCCGCTGCTGCCACCGGCAATCCCGGCCGTGTCAGAGACTTCAGTGGCAGCCGCTGGGGCGACTGATGTGGTCAATCCGATTGATCAGTTTCTGAATCAGAAGCTGCAGCAGGCGGGGTTGCCGCTGGCACAGGAGACCGACCGTCGCACGTTGATCCGTCGACTGACCGTCGACCTGCATGGATTGCTTCCGGACGCGGACGCGACGGATGCCTTTGTTGCGGACACGGATCCACGGGCTCTGGAAAACCTGATTGACCAGTTGCTTAAGTCTCCGCGTTACGGTGAACGTTGGGCGCGGCACTGGATGGATACGATTCACTTTGCGGACAGTCATGGCTTCGAGCATGATGTCTTTCGTCCGCATGCGTGGCGATTCCGGGATTATCTGATTCGCAGTTTCAACGAGGACACTCCCTGGCCGCAATTCATTCGTGAGCAACTGGCGGCCGATGCCTTTTCTCCGGACGTACCGCAACGCGTCGCAGCGCTGGGGTATCTGGGGGCTGGGACTTATGACCACAGCGCCGCGGCGACGGCTCCGGAAAACTTTGAGAATCTTGATCGGGACGACATGGTGACACAGACGATGTCTGCTTTTGTCAGCACGACAGCCAACTGTGCACGATGTCACGATCACAAGTTTGATCCGATCACTCAAGCCGACTATTACTCCCTGCAGGCGGTCTTCGCCGGGATTGGCAAGGGCGACATTCCTTATGATGACGAGGCCGAGGTCGCAGCCAGTCGCCGTCGCTGGCAGCAACTGAAAGCGGATCTCGTCAGTAACGAACAGGTAGTGCTCGAAAATGCTGAATACCGGCAGCTCGCACTGCAGCGGGAACAGCAATTGGCCACGACAGCGATGTGGAGCCCACTGACCCTGCTGTCTTATGTCTCGATTGATGCTGCTGATCTGAAGCTGCTGGAGGACGGCTCCCTGCTGTCCACAGGTCCGTTACCGGAAAAGGAAACGACGTCCATCACGTTCACCTCGACACTTCCTCGTATCACTGCGATTCGACTGGACGTGTTGCCGCACGAATCCCTGCCGGGGACGGGGCCCGGGCGGGCAGA
>CAIYBH010000438.1 GCA_903924405.1 uncultured Planctomycetaceae bacterium
ACCACGGATAGACACGGATAAACACGGATCGGACAGGATTACGCATATTCCGGGAGGGCGTGGTTCCACCCGAGCCGACTGATGCCTGGGGCTCTGTGGTGGCGCTTGCCCTGCGTCGCTGACTATTGTTGCTGGTTCAGTCGGGCGACGGCGGCGAGGATTTCCTGCTGAATTTCCGGAATCGGGCGCAGCGGTTGGTCGGCATTTTCAATCGGTTCTACTGAATTGCTGGCCGCGTCCCAGTGAACCGGACCGTACTTCGCGGGCCCCGGGATGTGACTAAGGATGTGTCCGAGGGCGTCGCCCTTGTTGTAGTGCCAGAATTCGAAGGGAAAATGCATGAACCCGTGCTGTTCCAGCATTTCGGTGATGGCAAGGCGATTGGCGGTGAATTCCGGTTCCACGAATGGCGACCGCATGGGCGTGCGTTCGCTCATTTCCAGGTAGTGATTTCCACGCCAGACTTCGGTGCCATCATCACGCCGCCAGACTGAAATATCAATGGCCGTTCCCGACATGTGGGTGCCGACTTTGGGGACATTGGCAACCAGCACCGAGCCGCGTCGGAACAACACATCGGGGGCTGGGAGTGTGCCGCCATTTTCCCAGAGGCATTTTTTCAGAATCGCATCGAAGATTTCCGGCTTGCTGCCCAGTTGTTTCTGCATCTGCAGTGACCGATAGCCGTCTTCGATTTTCAGGATCCAGCCGCGTTGATTCATGGCTCGGCCGACGGCTATGACATCCGGGATCAGTCCCCGGCGAATCCAGTGCACGCGTTCCAGCGTACCTGCAAGTTTTGTGTCGGAGAACAGCATTTCCACGCCTGCGGCGGCGGCTTCGTCTTTCAGGGAACCGAAAGGTTCGCAGCATTCCTGGACAGGAAAACTCTGTATGCGGCGGACGAGTTCGTAGCCAGCTTCCAGTTGTTCGGCCCAGTAGTGACGACGGGCTGCGTCGTTGTCCGGTGTGGTCATCTGCAGAAGTCTCCTGACAGTGTTCAGGGGGCGGCGTTTTAGCGACCTGGGAATGCTGCAAAAGAGTGTAACGGACCAACTGCATTCCTGCATCCGCACAGGCCGCTTTCACTCCCATCCGTCCCATCAGTCCCCTATGTCCCATACCCCCATGCACTGTTCAAATGCGAACCGACACCGGGGAGATCTCATCGGGATCCACCAGAGGGCGTCTTGTCTTCGCCGTGTTGGCCAGCTGCCGTGCTCGAGCGATGCTGGTGTCCAGGACGATCCGGAGTTCCGTGGTCCACGGACCTTCCTGAGGCATCACAAATTCCCAGTGTGGTACGACGCAGACGCTTTGATGCACCGCTTCAAAGCCTCCTTCCGACTGACTGATGGTTTCAATGGGAAAAGTCCAGAAACCGGCGGGTTTAGTGGATTCGACGCTGACGTCCATCCCCAGCCACTCGTCCACCAGATTCAGGCGGTCGGTGTCGATCAGATTCAGAGCTGTGTCGAGAGTTCCGAGGCGAGTTCCGTGGCCATCGTAGAAATACCTGTCGCTGGCGCCACCGGGCATCGCGGCAAAATTGAGTTCGATACCGAGGTGGAATGGCAGTCCGGTGGGGAATCCGGAGATCTGATACTGAATCAGCAATTCACCCGGGCGGTCTGCCGAGATGATCAGCACTTTGCGAATTTCGCCCGTCAGATCAGTCACTCGCCCTGAGCGGCGCATGTCGAGTGCGATCTTGTGGACACCCTTGCGCAGTCCGGCTTCGTAGACGCCGGTGGCGAAATCACCGATTACTCCGCTGCCTTTGCGGAATTCTTCCAGCGTCAGCCGTGGCTGCAGAAACAGATCGACGAGACTCTTACGGGGCCACTTGTCGTAAGTGATCCGCTGATCAAGGTTGGGCTGCTTGAACTTGACCTCTTTGGAAATGGCGGCCAGTTCGGTGTCGTCCAGCTGACCTGCGGTGGCAACATAATCGAGGATGCGCTGGTGGTAAGGTTCCGGCCGACGATTCAGTGTGGCCAGCAGATTGACGGCATTGGTGCGGATGTCAAGTTCGTAGATATGGCCTCCGCAGGCGGGTGCCACGGAAACGGCAAGGCGATGATTGCTGAGTCGGACTTCCTGTCGTGCATCAAGGTTGAGGTCTCCGACTTCGGCGTCGACCCAGGCAGGATCCACGTGTGTGATCTGATTCAGAAGCGTGTCTGCTTTGATCAGTTCACTGTAGATGGCATTGCGCAGATGCGGCAGATACAGACCGCCGAAGGCACCGTGCCAGTAGGGGCAGTTGCATTGTCCGCGATACAGATGCTGTTCGGCCTGTCTGAGCAGTTCTTCGTGTTCCTGTGAGGCCAGTGGGGTGGCTTTCAGCCGCGCCAGGCGGTTGCTGATGCCGATCATCCGGGCGTACATTTCGTTACTTTCCGGATAGCGTGTCCGGAAGTTGCGCCAATAGCCGCCGCGTGTGAAGCGGACCAGTCGCTGCCAGTCCGGATCGTTCGGATTCTGGCGTGTCAGAGTGACGAATTCCTTCTGCGCGTCCGGCGGCAGGACCCATTCGGTCATTTCGCGATAGCTGGCATCGGGCAGATAGATGCGGCCGGTGGGGGTGACTTCGTCGAGGACTTCGGAGGGGGTTGTGATCCGGATCCACGACTGATTGGCTTTGAGCAGATCCAGAAAATCCCGTAGCCAGCGATCTTCATACACGTGTTTCGCGGTCTCGGGCCATGAACCGAATTTTTCGCCGTCATCGCCGAAGACGAGCACGGGGTTTTCATACTTTGCGGCGATTTCCTGGAGGTACTGCAGGACTTCCTGTGGTTTTGAAAACGGAATCAGGTAGCGCAGGCGTTCGCTGTCGGGAAAGACTGACAGCAGGCGTCCTTCATCTTCGGTGACGTAGTAACCGTAAAGTTCCTGTGCGGGAAGCCCGGCGCAGCGGAAGTGGTAGTCATCAATGATCGTGTACTGAATTCCGGCGGCGGCGATATCAGCGGCGAAGGATTGTTCCCAGACGCGTTCCGGGAGCCACATTCCCCGGACGTCGGTGCCAAACACCTGCTTCAGGTGTCTGGAGTAGCTTTGGATCTGTCCGATGCGATCGCGGCGGGGGATGTTGGCCAGAATGGGTTCGTAGAATGCGCCGCCGATGATTTCGAGACGTCCGGAGGACGCCATCTGTTTCAGGCGGGCGAGATAGTCGGGTTTGTGGACTTCCAGCCATTCCAAAAGACTGCCGGAGAGATGCAGGGCGAACGGAATTTCCGGGTAATCCTGCATGACGTCCAGAAACGGCAGATAAGCGTCCTGGCAGGCTTGCTCGAACACGCCATCGAAGTTGCCGACTGG
>CAIYBH010000439.1 GCA_903924405.1 uncultured Planctomycetaceae bacterium
GAAAACCCGTTGGGATCTTCCATGCGACTAAGCCAGGGAGCCGCGACATCGAGGGTCTGTGACAACCGGCCGACTCGCTGAGCGAGGTCAACCAGTACAAACGCAATCATGCGTTTGTCGGTGTCATCAGGTTCCTGCTCCAGCCGTTCCTGAAACCAGCCCAGAGCTGAGTCCACATCTTCTCCGGCAACCGCCTTGAGAAAGTACTCGCTGGCACGGTAGTAGTCGTCAAAGGGGACGTCTGCTGGATAGCGCAGATGTTCGCTGAGCTGCTGACCATACAGACTCATTTCGATCGCCTGTCCCAGTTCCTGATCTTCCCGATGCAGATGCCGGGCAAAGCCGACAATCGAGTGCAGGTGTGACACGTCGATATGATAGTTGCCGTCGGCAAACAGAAACTCGCGTCCCGCGATCAATTCTCGCAGTGACTGGCCCGCTTTCAATTCCGGCTCGCGACGTTCGACGTCACGACTGACGCTGGACTGCAAATCTTTGTAAAGATGAGCGACCATGACGGCCGCTGCCTGCCGCCGCTCGTCAGGAGCCATTTGCCCGATCACCTGACTCATGGCGGTGACGGTGTTACAGGTGCCGTGTGTCCGCAGCAGCAACCGAATTCCCTCGACGGTGTGGGCCCCCTCATACAACGCCAGATTCAGCAGTTCATCCAGTTCGGGCCCCGGGCTGCTGTCAAGTTCTGCGATGCGTCGTTCTATTGCCGCCCGGACCGGCGCCGGACGCTGAATGGTCCTGAAGTAGGCCCACGCATCGGTCAGCATGCCGCAGTCAAGAAAATGCTGGCCAACCTGAGCAGCCGCTTCAGCATAGGCTTCACGAAAAGCAGTTTCCTTCTCTGACGGAATCCCGTTGAGTGATGTCGGCTGCGTAATGCGTAACCCCAACTGTTGCCGTACCCGGATCAGGCGCGCATCAAACAACCGATGAAAATCCCTTTGGCTGATCAATGCAGATTCCAGCAGATCCAGCACATGCTCTGCCGGGGCAGAGGAAATCTGGTGGGAGAATTCGTCAGCAGTCACCATGGCGATCTTTCACACTTTGTCAGCTGTTTTGCAGGAAATCATTACGACTAAATCAATACAGACCTGAATGAATTCGGTAATCAGGCCACTCAGCGGCCTGATGCGAGCTTCTGCAAGCCCACGTCGTGCCAGACCGTCCGGCCACATGCCCCCAACGGCCCATTTCAGGCTTCTCCCTGGAGCACCCTGTTTCCATCCGGGGTTAACCGGATCATGGAGGACGCCTTTGGTTTCGGTGAGGTGTGGCTCCTCAGGCGGTACACCGGTTTCGTTATTCTGTTTGCTGCATCTCAGCAAACGGTATGTCTCGCGACTCCTGGGCTCCAGCAAAGGAGACGCTTAGCGTGGTCCCGGAGGACAATATTCTTTCAGCCAGGCAAAGATTTCGTTGTGCCAGAATCTGCTGTTGGCCGGTTTTGTGACCCAGTGGCCTTCGTCAGGAAAATTAATGTATTTGCTGGGAATTCCCAGTCGCTGCAGAGTGGTGAACAGCTGGTCGCCTTCACTCACAGGCACCCGGAAGTCCAGATCGTTGTGAATGATCAGCATGGGCGTACGAAAGTTCGCTGCAAAGCGATGAGGGGAGTGTTTCTCGTAAGAAGCCCGATTGCTGCCCCATGGTGGGCCACCGTGTTCGTGTTCGTCAAACCACAGCTCTTCCGTGGTCGCGTACATGCTTTCAAAGTTGTACACCCCGCAATGCGTGATGAGAGTTTTGAAGCGGGTTGTGTGACCCTGGAACCAGTTCATCATGTAGCCGCCGAACGACGCCCCTGCGGCGAACATGCGGTCCTGATCCACATAGTCCTGCTGTTCCATCCATGCCAGCCCGGCCATCAGGTCGTCATAACATCGTCCACCCCAGTCTCCGCTGATCTGATCCGTGTACTTCTGCCCGAAACCAGTACTGCCCCGCGGATTGGGTGCTACGACAACGTAGCCCTGTGCCGCCCAGATCTGAGGGTTCCAGCGAAAACTCCAGCCGTCTCCCCAGGCGCCTTGTGGCCCGCCATGCACCAGGAAAGCCAATGGCCATTTGCGACTGCGATCGAAGCCCGGCGGCGTCAGGACCCACATCTGCATCGGATCCCCGTCCGCGCCCCGCACGTCCACCGATACGGCAGTGGGCATGTCCAGTTGTTCCAGTAACGCGGTGTTAGCGCCGGACAGGTTGAGTCCGGGGACGCGAGACCGCAGAACTTCCTTTTCCAGTAGTGTGGAAAAGACTTCGTTGGGTGCCGTCATCCGACTCTGATTGCCAACCAGCACCGCGCCGTCCGCTGACACCGCGAGTCCGGAAATCGTGCCGATGCATTGGGCTTGCTCTGCCACGCTGGGGCGGCTCAGCGAAATCGCGAAGACAGGTTTCTCACCCCGCAGCTCTGCCGTGGTGAGCAATTGTTCTTCGTTTCGCCAGACCAGTTCATCGAAGGACAAATCAATCTCGGCCGTGAGCGATACTGGTTCGCCGTCCAGAGATCCGTCCGGGCGACATGAAACCACGTTAATTTCCCACTTGTCCGCTTCGTAACCGGGCTTCCGCTGGCTGCGAAATGCAAGTTTGGTCCCTGCAGGCGAAAACACCGGCAGACCGTCCGCGGCCGGGTTGGAACCAGTGAGTGTTTCCCATTGTGCCGAACCGCCATTCACTGGCACGCGGCAAAGATCATAGTTGGTGCTCCACGCCTCATTCTCTGCCGGCACGGCCGTGAAAATCAAATGAGTCCCGTCCGGAGAAAAACAATAGTCCTGCGGCGCGGAAAACGTCGAGGATGTGGGGTAGGCGTCACGGTCGCCCGGGGTGACATCGCGTGGTTCGCCCACTTTCAGTTCCCAGGTCGAATCACCCTGCACATCCACCACAAACAAATGCTGACGGCGATCTTCAACGTAACTGTCCCAGTGTCGGTAGAAAAGTCGCCGGAAGACACGCGCTTTGACGGGTGATTTTTCAATCTCCTCAGCCTTCGTTCGATTTTTCTTGTCACTTTCCGCGAAGGGCAGGCCGGAAAACTCCGGATACACGGCTGATACGAACGCGATACGTTTTCCATCCGGTGACCAGATCGCTGATGACGCGCCTGTGGAAATCGTCGTCAACTGTCGCGCTTCACCGCCGAATGAACTGATCACCCACAATTGTGAGGTTCCGCTGCGGGTGGATTCGAACAGAATCCAGCGACCATCCGGTGACCATCTGGGATTGGAATCCTTACCCACTGGGTTTGTCAGCGGTCGGGCGGGCGTGTGATTGTCCGTCGGGGCGACCCAGAGTCGCGAAAGCGACTTGTTTTCCCGGGAATCTGTGATCTCTGTGCTGGCATAGACCACCCATGCCCCCTGAGGATCGAGCGAAGGCGCGCCAACTCGCTGAAACGCGAACAGATCTTCAACCGTGAGGGCTCGTTTTGTCATAGGATTCTGTTGAGTCGCAGGAGTTGAATTTGCCGCTTTGACCGGGACGCCACCGGCTTTGGAATCCGCTGATGGGAGCGTGGAACCGGCGCTGGCGCTGACAGGTGTTGTTGCTTTGGCGGTGGTCTGACCGCACAACTGCGATCGTCCGGCACCAAGTACCGCCAACACCAGGCACGTAGATAGCCAAAGACGCCGCATGATCCGCTCCCGGATGAATTCTTCGCATGAAAACGACAGAGTCGCCAACTGTTACCGGCACCAACATTTGAGCGACGGCCGCCTGCCACTCTGCTCTGCGTAGCATCTCAGGCCAGCGCGTGAATTTCCAGCCACCACCGGACAAAACAGGAAGCGGGAAGATCACATCCTGCTGAGTTGGCTCTACCGTTCCCCGGCAAGTTCGTCTGTTTCCAGCGTTGTGGCCGTCACCTGAACCAGTACGATATCCTCTCCGGGTGCAGTGCGGTCCCGGTCTCCGCCCTGCAGAATGCTCGCCTCGCCCGCTGGCAGACTTGTCGATGGGGACCGATATCAGCGCTTCAACCGAAACTGCGATCGGCCAGTTTCCCCGTGGGCCTGCCGTCCAGAGATTTTTTCTTCTTCCTGTTTTCCAACCGGGATTCAGTTTCCCCACTCCGCCTTTGTCTTCAGAATCAACGTTGTGCGGACGCTGTCTGCGAAAACATGCGGAACAAACATCTGCTGCCTGTGATGGTTCCCCGATGCTACCTTGTCACCTTCCCTACAAAGCACTGCGATCCAATGTGATGACCGCGTGGTTGTTGTCCGCTGCCGCGGTTGCGCTCTGCAGTCTGGTTGGCGGCCCGACGGCTGTGGCTATACAGGCGGATTCGCCAGAGCTGCCTGATTCCCAACCCCCGGCGCCTCTGACCGACCTGCGGATTCTGATTGACGGACACTGCCTGCAGTGTCATGGTGCGCAGTCAGCGGAGGGAACTATTCGCCTCGACATGCTGACAACCGATGCAACCGATCCAGCAACGCTCGGTCTCTGGGAACGTGTGCACGATCGTCTGGTCGCCGGAACAATGCCCCCGGCGTCCGAAATACCTCCGCCTCAGTCCCTGCTGCAGACCAGCATCCCGCAGCTCCATCAATTGTTGAACCACGCGTCGCGGCAGCGACAGCAGGCCGAGGGACGTGTGTTGCTGCGACGCCTCACCGCTGTCGAATACGAACAGGCCCTGCACGACCTGCTGGGTATCCACCTGCCACTCAGGGACCTGTTGCCCGAGGACAGTCCGACAGCCGGTTTTGACAACAACAGTCGCGGGCTGGATCTTTCGGCCACACATTTTCTTCGGTATCAGGAAGCCGCTGCAAAGGCGATTGGTGCTGTGGTTCCCATCAGCCCGCCTATCCCGTTCACCGAAACTCGCACCGGACTGCAGATCACTCAGAAGGGGCCCAACTTTCGCGAGGGACTGGGCAAGACCTGCCGTCTGATCGATGATTCACTGATCTTCTACACGCGACTTCCCCGGTATGGACTGTGTGCCACGCCGGCCGTGGCCACCGCAGGGCGTTACCGTATCCAGCTGCAGGCGTGTGCCGTCGGAGATGGGGTACAGTCCATTCCCGTGGGGCTGATGAAAGTTCAGCAGAGCGGTCGTGAAGGGCCGGAGCTGTACGATGTCATGGATATTCCCGCCGGCGCTCCTGCTGTCATTGAGCTCGAATGTGAACTCGAAAGTCGCCAGGCGTTTGTCATAAATCTACTGACCCACTGGGATATTCGACGGTTTCGTAAGCCGATTGAAGAATACACCGGTCCGGGGTTGCGTGTGGACTGGCTGCGAATCGAAGGGCCCCTCGACGAGTTTCCACCGCCCCGCTATACCCGCCTGTTTGATACAACACCGTTGGTGGCCCGTTCTGTCGTACACGCCCGGGCAACCGGCCGGCGGATTCCAGTGATCAGCGAGCAACGTCAACCGCAGCAGTGGGACGCCGATCCCCTGTGGCCAGACTCTGCGACACCGCGTGAAGATGCAGCGCGACTGATCAGCGACTTTCTCCCACGTGCCTTTCGTCGTCGGGTTACCCTCGAGGAACAGCAGCACTTTGTCACCGCCACGCTGAATCAACTTGATGAAGGAGCCACGTTTTACGAAGCCATGCAGTACGGACTGCAGTTGATTCTGACTTCGCCCCCCTTTCTGTTCCTTCTCGATACGCCCCCGGGTGTTCCACTCGACGATTATGCCCTCGCTTCCCGTCTGTCCTTTTTCCTCTGGTCCTCGATTCCGGACGCCGAACTGATCAGAGTCGCTGAACGCGGCGAACTGGCACGCCCGGAAGTACTGCATGCACAACTGGAACGCATGCTGCAGGCCCCCGCGTCCGACGCATTCACACGGCACTTCGCAGGACAGTGGCTGGATCTGCATCGCCTGCAGGCCACAATCCCGGATCCTGTGTTGTACAGTGAATTCGATCCCCTGCTGCTCTGGTCGATGCAGAAAGAGTCGGAACTGTTCTTCAAAGAAGTGCTGACCCACAACCTGAGTCTATTGAACTTTGTCGATTCCGACTGGTCGATGCTCAACGAACGACTTGGACGCCACTACGGAATTCCCGATGTTCAGGGAAGTCAACTGACCCGCGTCTCGCTGCCGCTGGACAACCAGCGCGGAGGCGTCCTGACCCACGCCAGCATTCTGAAAGTCACGGCCGACGGCACCCGAACATCCCCGGTGCTTCGTGGAGCCTGGGTGCTCGATCGAATCCTGGGAACGCCTCCACAACCGCCACCGCCCAACATCCCGGCGATTGAGCCCGATATCCGGGGCACCACAACCATTCGCCAGCAACTTCAGGCGCACCGCAGTGCAGCGGCTTGCGCCACCTGTCATCATCAGATTGATCCCCCCGGGTTTGCCCTTGAAGCGTTCGATCCCATCGGCAACTTTCGGACCTTCTATCGCGTCACAACACGGACGCCCGCCGGCGTCGTCGAAATACCTTCCGGGTCAGGACGGCCGGTGTATCGAGGACCGGATGTGGAGGTTGGTGGCGTACTGGCCGATGGCCGAGCGTTTGCGGATGTCCGGGAATTCCGCAGCATGCTGCTGGAGCAAAAGGACCAGATCGCGAGAAATCTCATCCACAGAATGGTGCTGTATGCCACCGGCGCCGAAATCCAGTTTGCTGACCGAGAGGTTGTGGAAACTATTCTGGATCGAGTCCGTCAGCAGAATTACGGGCTCCGCGCGTTGATTCATGAGGTGGTCGGCAGCCGATTATTTCTCCTGAAGTGACTCCTTCGGAACAACATTTCCATTCTTCCGCCCGCGATGTTCCCACCAACTTGAACAGGCGTCTGAATTATGCCGTCTCAACGAATTGATCGCCGACTTGTGCTCCGGCAGGGAGGGATCGCCATCAGCCTGCCGTTCCTGGACGCCATGCTCCCGCAGGGACGTGCCGCCTGCCGGACGCCTGCTCCTTCCCGCGTGGTACTCGTCGGACAACCACTCGGACTCTACGCCCCCAACTTTTTCCCCGCCGACACAGGACAGCAGTTTACACCCAGTCGGTACCTGCAGATGCTCGATGCGCATCGCTCCCGCTTCACGGTGTTCTCCGGGATATCGCACCGCTACCCCGCGGGTCACTTTGCCGAGGTGGCCCTGTTCACAGGTGTTTCGCCTGAGCAGATTCGGGAAAGCGAAATCAGAAATGGGATTTCTCTTGACCAGGAGATTGCCGCTCATGTTGGCCAGCAGACGCGGTTTCCCTCCCTCATTCTCGGCGGCGGTAACGCTGCATGGAACCGACGTGGTGTACGTATTCCCTCCGAAACTCGTGCAACTCAGGTATTTCGACGCCTGTTTCTGCAGGGCACGGCGGACGAAGAAGCGCGGGAACTGAAACGCGTGCAGAACGGGCAGAGTCTGCTGGATAATGTGCGAGAACAAATTCATTCCATGCACCGCAAAGTCGGTCGAGCGGATCAGGATCGACTGGATCTGTTCCTCAGCTCAGTCCGCGAAGCCGAGCAGATGCTGCAGCAGGACGAACAGTGGCGAAAAACCCCGAAACCCAGTGTGGACTACCCCACACCCACCACAGATTTCAATGGTGCTCAACTGGTGGAACGCTCACGACAGTGGTATCACCTCATGCACCTCGCACTGCAGACGGATTCCACCCGCACCATTTCGCTCTGGCTCAGTACTCAGGAACGTCCGGAAATTACCGGCGTGAACCTTGGCCACCACGATGCCTCTCACCATGGTCAGGATCCCGCAAAACTGGACCAACTGGCCATTATCGAACAAGCCGAGCTGCAGGTGTTTGCCGAGTTCCTTGATCGCCTGAATGCCACACGCGAATCTGAGTCCACTCTGCTTGATTCCACCGCTGTCCTTTACGCCAGCAATCTCGGTAACTCCTCTTCACATGACAACACCAATCTGCCAGTGCTGCTGGCCGGTGGTCGCTTTCGACACCAGGGGCATCTGGCATTTGACACAAAAAACAATACACCCCTGTCAAATCTCTTTGTCCGAATTCTCCAGCATATGGGTGTCGAGTCCACCAGCTTCGGTGCCAGTACCGACACGATTCGGGACCTCTGAGCAATTCGGTTTCATCCAGCCTGTGCTCGGTGCACCCGGAATCGCTGGTGTGTCTGCTTTCCACTCTCAGCCTTCGTTTTGCTGCGGTGCTCAACTCAATGTCTGCTCCCCCCTCGTATGATGTCGTGATCATCGGCTCGGGATTTTCGGGCAGTCTGCTCGGCTGGATTCTTTCCAGCCAGGGACGATCCGTACTGATCATCGATCGACAGGGACACCCGCGGTTTGCCATTGGAGAATCGTCAACACCCACCGCGGACTTTCTGCTGGCACACATCGCTGATCGCTGGAACCTCAGGACCCTCGCCCCACTCGCCTGCTGGGGCACATGGAAACAGCGCTGTCCAGAAGTCGTCTGCGGACGGAAACGTGGCTTCAGCTATTACCGACATTTCCCGAATCAGCCATGGTCCGACGATGTCCGGCACAGCAATTCCCTGCTGGTTGCCGCCAGCATGACGGATTACTGGAGCGATACGCACTGGCTCCGTAGTTCAGTCGACCAGTTTCTCTGCGAACAGGCGGTACGCAGCAACTGCGAACTTCGGGAGCACCGCTCGCTGGATCAGGCCGTATACGCGCCCGAATCCCGACTCTGGACTCTGAATCTCACGGCCACCGTCGATGCAGCCGCCCCCGGGGAACGCGTTCACTGTCAATGGCTGGTGGATGCCAGCGGCGCCGGCAACGCGCTGGCCCCATTCGTCTCCAATCCGGCAGAGGACGACTGGATGCAGACGAGGACGCGGGCGGTATTCGGGCACTTCACCGATGTCGCACCGTTTCTGGCCGCTGCCAGCCCCGATGACCCTTTCTGCGGTGATGATGCGGCACAACACCATGTGCTGGATCATGGCTGGTGCTGGATGCTGCGCATGGACAACGGCATTACCAGCGTCGGACTTGTCGAACCGGTTCAGGCACCGTGGACGATGCAGCCGACTCGAGGGACGGCGAGTGGTGCGTTCGCAGCGGCTTCGCCGGACTCGCATTTTCAACAGGTGGTGAGTACCTACCCTGGTCTGGCCCGGCTACTGGCACAGGCAAAGCGTGTGTGCCCGACAGATGCTCAAGGTTTCATGCCCCGGCTCAGCCGCTGCCGCCGACATGCCACAGGGCCCGGCTGGGTTCTGCTGCCCGTAGCCTACGGATTTGTTGATCCCCTGCACAGCAGCGGCATCGCACATGCGCTCAGCGGGGTTCTGAGAATCGCTGATGCCCTGCTGTCCCCGGAGAAACGCTGCGTGTCTTTGCTGCAGCAGTACGACGAAGACCTGAGGCAGGAAGTGGAGTGGCTTGATCTGCTGGTGGCGGGCTGCTACTCAGCGCTGCCTGCCTTTGATGCATTTCAGGCCTTCGCCTGTTTGTACTTCATGGCCGCAATTCGGTTTGAGCAACAATTGGCCGCAGATCCTGGACACTGGCCAACGGGCTTTATGCAGTGTCGAGATTCGCAGCTTGGGGCGGTCGTCCGCGAAGCATTTCGCCAGTTGAAAGTTCAGAATGCGAGGCAGACTCACACTGAGACTCTGCGATTTGTCCAGTTTGTTCGTGAGTCTATCGCTCCATGGAATATTGCTGGCCTGCTGGATCCTGACAAGCGGAATCGCATTGCTCATTCGGCCGCACCAAAGTATGCGCGAATTGCTACGGGGGGGTGACTGCGGCGCGTCGTCACTTCCCTGCCTGAACCGCCAGAGCTGCCAGCCCATGCAACGCCAGACTGTCAACAAACGTGGCGTTGGGCAGATGATCTGCCAGCTGACGTCCACCTCCGCCTGTGACCAGCAGCTCCGCAGTCTGCGCCTGAGAAAACTGTTCCTTTGCCGCAGTCTGCAGACGATTGGCAATCTCCCGCACGGCTCCCAGTTGTCCAAGGAACAAACCTGCCAGCATGGCTGACTCCGTGTTGCGTCCGGGCAGCGCGGGCAGGTCCGCACGGGACTCATCCACGTTCAGAAGGGGCAGACGTGCTGTGTAGTCATGCATCGCCCTCGCCGACAGGCGAAGTCCCGGAAGAATACTGCCCCCGCGGAAGATTCCGTCCGACGTCATCAGGTCCACGGTTGTGGCGGTTCCTGAGTCCACCACAATCACCGGACAGTCGCTGCGTCGAAAGCCAACAGCGGCAAAGACATTCAACAAACGATCAATCCCTACACGATCGGGAAAGTCCACGTCCGGCCGTACCGGAATCTGCTGATAGCTGGAGATAATCTGTGGAGGACAGGATGGCAACGGCCAGCGCGCTGTCAGGTCATCGCGAAGGTCCGGGTCACTGCCTGCGACCATCACACATTCAGCTGCCGGCCCTTCGCAGTCATGCCACCACTGCAGAAATGCGTGGGACAGATCCGGGGTCTCGCTCAGTACACGCGCGTCAATTCTCAGAGCCGTGGCTCGACCACTGCCGCTGACAGTGAAGATGCCGAACTTTGCCCGCGTATTTCCAATATCGACTGCCGCAACCCGCATTGCGCTTCCTGTCCTCTGCAGCACCGTATGTTCCTGCCCAGTTTCCGCCGGCGATCACCGAATTCGATTCTGTCGACAATCAGGGGTTTTCTCGACTTCGTTCTGCCGCCAGTGCAATCCATCGCTCCGGATCTTCCTCGAAGGCCGCCTTGCAGCCGGAACAGCAAACCCAGTACGACCGCCCCTTCCATGTCAGTTCCGTTGTGCCCAGCCCTTCGGAAATAATGCAGGTTCGTTCTGCGTACCCCGTATCACTCAATGCAAACGATGTCCCTTCCCGCTGTGTCGAGACGGTGTCATAGCGGGAGACCGTGGCCATCCCGCGGCGTTTGCCTAATTCCAGCAGATAGCGATTGTTTTCCTGCTGTGCAAAGGCCAGTTGCCACTGCTCGCCTTCCTGCCCAGCCCGCTCCTCGTTCAGCTCCAGCCGGAACACGCGATGCTGCTTATCATCACTGCCGGTGATTTCGTGGGGGGCTTCTGAAAAATCGCCCTTCAGACGCCGTTCTTTGCCCTCACCGTCCGTTGCGGACAACACAAAGCAATTCTGCTGAGTGTCCCAGGTCAGTCGTCCCGCGCGAAGGTAGGGGCTTTTGTCAGATCGAATGACCAGCGCGGGTTGAGAGGGACTGGTCCGCAGATCCCAGACCCATTCGTGGTTGTCCACGGCCTTGAAGTTCTCAAACTCACGCCGTGTGGTTCCACGCCACTGACCCAGCAGAATCTGCAGCGGCTGCAAACGGCTGATGATCGTGCGAATCTGATCGTCTTCGCTCAGCCTGGTGGCGTCTGAGGTCGCCGATGTTGGTGGCGTCTCGATCGCACTGAGCGTCAGGGGCTTGAATTCCACCGGTGCTTCTGCCATGGCGGAACTCTGTTCGCCCGCAGATGGCGCGGACTCGTTTGCTGCGGGGGCCTGCTGCTGTCCGTCAGCCGACGTGGTGGATCCGACGGGGGCGGGAATTGCTGGCGGCGATTCGGTACAGCCAGTCAGCAGCCCCGCGGCGATGCCAACAGTACGAAACAGCGAAATCAGCGAATGGGGCATGCACCAGCAGGTCTGTCGAAAAACGGCAACGGGCACCGGGCCAGCATTTTGCAGAGTCTTCCTGCATGGTCGATCGCTGCGACGGATGTTCATCGGAATTCAACCCCTTCTCTTCAGTGGATCAGCGCTGGATCAAGCGGTCCCGTGATCCGGCATAGGTGTCTCCGGTCACAGCTGATAACCGCTTAACGCTGATAAATTGGCAAAAATCCCTTGTCCAGTTGCAGCAGAATACAATTCAGCGAAGTGACATAAACGGTGCCCACCTGAGCATCCGCCCAGCCACCACCGGATTGCATCTCCCGAATCAGCTTGTCATTCACCTCGGCACTGTATCGCGCCCAGTCCTCACCACCGGTTCGATACATGACCTGAGCAAAATAAAAATGCATGTAGTGCCAGAATCCGTTGCTGGATTCCACGTCTTTCTCCGGCCACACATTTCTCCGGCAAAACTCTCGCATGCGTCGAGTCAACTCGGTGTCGTATTCCCCCGCGTTGAACATTGCAGCCAACGCCGCCGCAGTAATTGGTGCCCGAGCACCTCCGCCACGAATGCTGTACTGCACGCCGCCTTCCTGAGTTGTGCATTCTTCAATGTAGGTCTTTGCCCGGTCAATTATCTCCCGGGAAACCGGGATTCCTGCATTGCGACAGGCCCTTAGTCCCTGCACCTGAGTAATGCAGGTGGAACCCTCGTCGAAGTCATTGCCCTCCGCGGCTGAAACATATCCCCAGCCGCCCCGACTGGTTTGAGCATCTGCGCAGAACTGCACCGACTTCGTGAGCACGTTCCGCAGTTCCTCACGCCGCTGCGCGTCTTCCTCCTCTCCGAAGACCTGACTGAGAAAGACCATCGAATAGCCATGGCCGTACGTGTAGTGATAGTCTTCACGATATCCGATCAGCCCATTCGGACGACTCATCGAAACAAGGTAGTCCACCGCCAGACGGATCTGCTTCGAGTATCTGCCGGTCGTTGTTGTCGAACCCTCGGCCAGCATGGCTGTACCCGCCAGAGCTGTCATGGCCACGCGATACTGCCCCTGGTTGGCTTCCCAGTAACCTTGCCGCTTCTGCAGGGTCGACAAGTAGTCCAGCGATTGCCGCACAGTCCGATCAACCGCATCGTCACCCTTGCAGGGTTGGTCAGCACCATGCAGGAAAACAAGCACGCAGAGGCAGCCAGAGATGCTGCGAAGCAACCGGCTCGGAAACCCTGCTGCGGTCATTGTTGACTCCTTCTGATGAGTTTGAAAAGGTCCCTGGTGTCTGGTTCATGGGCGATAGTCCGATTTTGCCCCGCCGTAACACCCTCCAGTTTCTGCGATCAGCAGACCTTTAGCAATTCGAATTCGACGGAAACCACCGAGGCCATCGGGGAAAAAGTGGTGGTAGCTCCAGGCGTTTCTGGCCAAAGCCCCGCTGGAATTCACACATCGGCGCAGGTCGACCCTGCTTTCCGAAAGTGACGACCTCGGCACCTGCCGCCCATTCTTCTTCCGGTAACCCAAAGGGATGAGTGCGACGTGGTAGGGACGCTGGCCCGGGTCGAGGCTTGTTCCGGGGGTGGAAGTGGAAACAGTCCTGATTGGCTGGCAGTTACGACTGAGGCCACGTGACGCTGGCGATGGGGTGGCGAAACGATTTCGCACCAGCAATGAGTCGCGTTTCAATCTGACGAAACGCCCGTCGTGGAGTGTCACTGGACCGTCCGTCGGGAAAATACCCTTCCGCAGACAAGAGGAAAGCTCCGCGGATATTTACGTGTTGCCATCGCACGTACTTCCCCGGGCCGCCCCGGTTGCCAGAAGCGGTGGTCAACCAGCAAAACGCCCCGTCCCCGTCCTGCCTCAACCAGATGTGCTGGCCGGCCTTTCCGACAGTGATCGAATTGATCGCCGTCGATGAGCGACCCCGACAGTCACCCAATCTTCGGCGTGTTGGCAGTTTCGCTGGGATCTCGCAACTCTCCCAGAGCCCCCTGGAAAAAAATCAAATATTGGGCGGCGGGATAGCTCGGGTTTCCGGCCTTCACCACGCAACTTGGAAACTTCCGGGCCCGGCATCCACCACGGCCCTGTTGAAACTCAGTAGTTCGGAGGCACAAAACCCACAGATTGCCCAGTTTAGCGTGGTACCCATCCTGGCCTAAAATTTGGTCAGGATGTGGTGACGGATCGCTGCTTGTTTGTGGGAATTTTCAATATTTTGCCCTGTTCGCTGGTACTTTGCCGAGGAATAGCGCAGATTGAGGTGGAAATAGAGTCGCGGGCGAACGTTCGTTCCCGGAAGTCTCCAGCAATCCTCCTATAAGGCGAATCACCGTCAGGTTTGGGGGGAGATGGGCGGTCTGCCGATGTGGTGGGTTTCCTCCGTCTGTGCGTTGCTGCACCCGACCGTACTGTTTGTCGCCTGCGTGTTTTGGTGAGTAGGCCAAAAAGGAAAATTTAAAAACGGAGGATGATTGTCATGCAGCGAAGACGTCGTGGCCTAAGAAAAACCGAGAAAAAAGCACCGCCGCAAACTGAGTTCGAACAGCCAAAAAAACGCAAACCTTTCACTGTTTTTCTGGTGGAAGACGATCAGTCAGTCAGGGCCTCCCTCGTCGCAGCCCTGACCGAGCAGAAAATCACAGTTCGCGACTATATGACCGCGATGGAGTTCTACCGGGACTACCGCGAGACCGTTCCCGGCGTGCTGATTCTTGACCTGCGCCTGCCCGGCATGTCCGGTTCCGAACTGCAGGAGAAACTCAATGACGACGGGTTCGATCTGCCTATGGTCATGATCTCGGGGCATGCCGACGTGCCGATGGCCGTTCGAGCCATGAAGAACGGTGCATTTGACTTCCTCTGCAAGCCTATTCGAGTGGACGATCTCGTCGGCGCTGTCGCCCGTGCCTACGCCTTTTACTACGACGTCGACGCTGAAGTGCTCGAGGAAGAACTTGAGGAGACTGAAGACAGTATCGCTCGTCTGACGGGTCGTGAGCGTCAGGTTCTTGACCACGTTGTGGAAGGCCTTTCCAGTCGGGAAATCGCCGCTGAACTGGGTGTTAGCACAAAAACTGTGGAAGCCCATCGAGCACGGATTAACGACAAGATGAGAGCCGATAATGTTTCTCATTTGATCCGCATGTGCTTCGCCTATAACGAAGAACAAAAAGGCTGAACCGCGTTTAGACCTGCGGCAGAAATTGGATCATCCCAGACCGTTTGGTTTTGTCTGATCCAACTGTTCTGCCACCCCTGCCTGTTCGGTTGCTCGCGACCGTGATGGGCTCAATCTTGAAAACCACTAAGGCACCGCTGGCTTATTCCGCGGTGCCTTTTTTCATGCGCAGCAGCCACCTCTTCCCCCGAAAACTCAGGTGTTCTGAACAGAGACGCACAGCCTCGTTAACTCCGGAGTACAGTGCCAGCGCAGCGGATCTTTCCCTCCAAGGCCACGGGATACGTGCAGGGCCACCGGACCCCCGGTAAACAATCCTGCAGCATGCGATACCCCGAAAAGGCTGGGACTGTAGACCGGCCCAATCACGGGCAGTACGACCTGTCCACCATGGGTATGGCCCGCCAGCATCAAATCATAGCCCAGCACACGGGCCATTCTCAGTTGGTCCGGACTGTGACTCAGCAGAATAGTCAGGTCGCAACCACTGTTGACAACGTTCGGAGGCGTATCAGTCACCCACGGGAATTCGGTGCCCGCCAGCAGGATCCGCCGGCCCGCCACAACCACAATTTCCGAACGGCCCGTAACGCAACACCATCCGTCACTGATCAGGCCCTGCCGAATCTGGTCGAGGTCATAACGCCAGTCATGATTGCCCAGAATGAAAAAACACGGGGCATGCGCCGTCAGCGGACGAAGAATCTCCCGGGCCACTCCCAGCAGGGATGGGTCATCAATCAAATCGCCTGTGAACAGAATCACATCAACGGGTTCTTCCATCGCCTTCTGCACCAGAAAACGGTAGTAGTCCAGCCCCGGTGTCCCGATAAAATGCAGGTCACTAAGGTGCAGAATTCTCAATGTGCGCGAGCCACGCGATGGCCGTTGCCGCCCTGAGCGAACCACCAGACTTTTTGTGTTCACCTCAAGATGGCAGTACTCATTCCATGGCCACAACGACGCCAGACGCCGAGGCTGACCACACACCATCGTTGAATCCAAACCCGGTTCGCCACCCACGTCGTAAACTCTGCGACTATCTGCGGCGTAAAACTGGCGATATCGAACAAACTGCCAGACCAGGACCTGCCAGACCAGCGGACCAGACCAGAAACCCGTCATGACAATCAGCCAGGACAGGAATTCCGGCTGATCCTGCAAACGGCCACCTCGCAGCAGGCTGTTGCTCGATAATTCCGTCCAAATCAATAACAGCAAAACCCATCCGGGTATGGCCAGGTCATGACATGTTCGAAATCGCCTGAGAAGCGGATGAGGGATGGGAAAGGAATGCGTTCGGTTGACAAGAATCACCCAGAATTCCGCATTCCCGGCCACACTCGCAAGGATGATCAACCAACCCCAGATGTACTGCACGTCACGTTCCTGTCTTGCTGCCGACAGACTCCGGAGAGTTGATTATTCCCCGGCTCAGCCAGGGACGGAATTCCCCCCGTTTTCCACCGCCGACGAATCCCCGAACCGATGGCGAATCTGTAGCAGCAGCGGCAAAAAACGAGAAAAAGCCCTCGCTCGATGACTAATTCGGTGCTTGACGACCGAACTGAGTCTGCCAAATGTCTGATGGTACTCCGGAATCAGAAAGTAGGGATCATAACCAAAGCCTCCGATTCCTTCACTCTCAGTCAGAATCCGACCACGACAGGTCCCCTCACAGGCAATCTGTACCCGTCCTTCCGGGTCCGCCAACGCCACGCTGCACAGGTATCCCGCTCCACGTTTCTCAGCAGGAACTCCGTGCAACTCCTGCAACAACTTCTCGTTGTTCTTCTCGTCCGTTGCCCCGGGGCCGCTGTACCGAGCTGAATAAATGCCGGGGGCCCCACCCAGCGCATCCACGATCAGACCACTATCTTCTCCGATGACCCAACGCCGCAGAAATAAGGCTGTCTGCACAGCTTTCTTCGCAGCATTCTCCGCAAACGTCAATCCGTCCTCTTCCACCTCCGGAACGTCACCACACTCTGTTACAGGAATAACCGTAAATCCATGTGGGATTAGGATTTCTGCGACTTCGCGTGTCTTTTTTCGATTGCGGCTCGCAAGAATGATTTCAGGCATGATTTCAGCACCGTAAACACGAATAACTCAACGTCTGCGTCCACATAGTCCACATTCGAAGCGACCTCGCCCCGAATCCTTCACGAGTGGCCGATTACGCGTGCACGACTTTCATTCGACCGTCGTCACTTCGACCCCCGCATAGCGGTTCTGCGTCTTCACGCAAACAGATCGCTGACAACTCGACCATGAACGTCTGTAAGTCGGAAATCCCGGCCGGAATAACGATAGGTCAGCTTTTCGTGATCAATCCCCATCAGGTGCAGAATCGTGGCATGCAGGTCATGCACATGCACCTTGTTTTCCATCGCCGCAAACCCGAATTCATCGGTCGCTCCATAGGCCATTCCACCCCGCACACCCCCGCCGGCCAGCCAGACTGTGAACCCATGGTTGTTGTGGTCGCGCCCCTTGGCTCCTTCTGAAACCGGAGTTCTGCCAAATTCCCCACCCCAAAGAATCAATGTGTCTTCAAACAACCCCCGTTCCTTCAGGTCCCGAATCAACGCGGCGATAGGCTGGTCCACTGCCCTTGCTTTGTCCGCATGGCTGGCGATGTTGTCGTGGTCATCCCACGGTTGACCGTTTCCGTAAAATACCTGAACCATCCGCACGCCTCGCTCCACCAGCCGTCGAGCAGCAAGGCAACCGTCAGCAAATTCACCCTGCCCGTATGCGTCCCGGGTGGATTTCGTCTCGCGACTCAGGTCAAACACGTCCTGTGCCTCAGTCTGCATCCGAAAGGCCATCTCCATCGACTGAATCCGGGATTCCAGTGGATTGTCACTGCCACCCCTGCGCGCCAGATGCAGCTCATTCATGCGTTTCATCAGATCCAGTTGTTCACGCTGCGCTGCCCGAGAAACCTGGGCGTTACTGATGTCCCGAATCACATTCTGCGGATTCATGCTTGAGTTGTTGATCTGCGCTCCCTGAAAAATTCCGGGGAGAAAGCGATTGCCCCACAAGGCGGGACCAACCACTGGCTTGCCGGGACACAACACCACAAAGCCGGGCAGATTCTGATTCTCTGTTCCCAGTCCGTACAGCAGCCATGAACCCATCGAGGGACGTGTGGGCTGCGTTTCTCCACTGGTCATCATCAACAGCGACGGCTCATGGTTCGGAATATTTGTGTGCATCGAACGGATCACACAAAGGTCGTCCATGCAGGCCCCAAGGTGCGGGAAAATTTCACTGACTTCCAGCCCGGACTGTCCCCGTTTTTCGAAACGAAACGGAGATTTCATCAGCCCCCCGGTTTTTCTCTCCGTCTTCAGGTCGGCACCCGGTGGACGCTGGCCGTCATATTTTTCCAGTGCAGGCTTCGGGTCAAACGTGTCAACCTGCGATGGGCCACCATTCATAAACAAATGAATGATCCGCTTCGCACGTGCCGGAAACATCGGTTGCCGCGGAGCTAATGGTCCCCCGGCTGCCCCCGAAGCCTCTCCAGCCAGCAGTCCCTGTTCCGACAGAATTCCAGCCAGCCCCAGAGTCCCCAGACCTGTGCCCATCTTCTGCAACAAGTCCCGTCGTGAATATCCCGTCAGCCACTGCTGTGCTCTGTCCATCTCATCGACCCTTCTTATCCGATCCGGCTTTGTATCATTCCATCACTGCAGGATATGCGTGGATCACTGACCGCATTCGCTGTCGCGACGCGTCAATTTCCCCGGGGCATCAATGCGGCCCAAAGTCTCTCAATCGAGGTACATGAATTCATTGCTGCCCAGCAACACCTGAGCGTAGCGTTCCCATCGCGACAGCGATGTCCCCTGCTGCTCTTCAACACTGTCATCCTGCTGCAGGTACGACAAACCCAGTTCCAGTTCCTCCGGCGTTTCCGGACGACCAAACGCCAGGAGAAATGCACGTCGGATGCGGGCCTCGTCGCCCTCCGGAACCTCTCGAATCAGACGCGACGAAAATGACCGCGCCTGCTCCAGCATGAATGCACTGTTGATCACAAACAACTGCTGCTGCGGCACGGTCGTTTCCGTACGCGTTGAACTGGTGATATTCGCGTCCGGAAAGTCAAATAGTCGCAGCATATTGTCCAGCTCATGTCGACTGATGAATGCATACACAGTTCGACGATTGTTTCCTGCATCCGCCAGATTTGTGGACGGCCCTTTCAGACTTGGATCCAGTCGTCCAGACACGGACAGAAGTGCATCACGCCACGCTTCAATATCCAGTCGCTGACGATTTGACCTCCACAGATAACGGTTGTCTCCATCAATGGCCAGATTTCCTTCATCCGTCGCGCTGCTCAACTGCCATGTGGATGACAACATTAAATCCCGATGCATCGCCTTAATCGACCATCCCGTCTCGGCAAATCGAATTGCGAGGTAATCCAGCAGTTCCGGATGAGTCGGCGATTCTCCAAGCTTCCCGAAATTATCCGGCGTCCCCACGATGCCTCGGCCAAAATGATGCTGCCAGAGCCGATTGACCATGACACGCGCGGTCAGAGGGTTTCGACCCGGAGCCATCGCTTCAGCCAGTTCCCGCCGACCGCTACCCTGCTCAAATCGAGGTGGATCATCTCCGGCAAGCACCTTCAGAAATCGTCGCGGTGCTGCGTCACCCTGATTCGCCGGATTGCCCCGCACGAAGACCCTCATGTCAGACGGTGTGGACTCCGCGATTACGTGCGCCACCGGATACATGGCCGGTGCGGATTTCCGCAACGCCTCCAGTTCCTGCCGTCGTGCATTCAAGGTGCTCCGATCAGCCTCCGTCAGGTACTTCTCCACGTCCGCAGGTTCAATTGCAAAAAGCCCCTGTTCTCCAAACACCAGAGTCAGCAAATCAGGAGCTCCTACCTGAATATCAGTCGGAGTCTCCGTATAAACCCGGAATTGCACCGCCGCCCCATCACCACATCCGCCCTGGTCTGTTCCGCTGTTATCCAGTCCAACGAGTGCCCTGAATCGTGTGGCTCCTGCTGGCAGGTCATACACAATGACAGAGGTCGAATGCGTTCCAAGCCCGAATTCGTAGGGCTTGCCAGCAATGCGTAGCCGTCCCCCGTTCACGTTTCGGTCTCGGTTGATGCTCCCGAAGGTTGCTGTCGCCGTCCGCCAGCTCAACTCGGTCAGCCGCGTTTCTCCCTCCGCTGTGATCACCCAGGGCTCGGCCCAGTCGGCATGGTCACAGCTTGCCCCATTCCCGCCGTCCGTCACCACGAGGTGCAGCTCACGAGCCCCTGTGATGTCGAGGTCAATCTTTGCGATCCCCTCCCGCTTCGTCATCAATGGGCTCATGTACCGGGCATTGCCCGGCCCGATCGATTGACTCAACTCAGCCTCCTCCTGCGCCGTCAGCTTCCCGTCACGCCGTCGCAGCAGACGATCCAACAGATTCTGAAACTCACCTGAGGCAACCCGGAGGCCTTCCGGGACGTCCTGATTTCCTGAATCATTGGCAGTCACCGAGTTGGTTTCAGCAACAGCGGCGTTCCACGCCTTCAATGCCGCCACTTTGTCCCGCTGCTCCGGCGAAAGAAATGTGACCCATCGCTCGAGGAACTTCGCGTCCAGTTGCTCTGCTTCCGCCACCGCTGCGATCGATTCTGATGCCCCACGCTGCCGGCGCATGTCAAATTTCCAGGCCGCCAGCATGTATCGAGACACGTCCACCAGTCGCGCCTCACGCAGCGCCGGAGCCTTTCCGGTGACCAACCCCTTGACTGTCTCGTCCAGCTCTTTCAAACGCTGCTGGGAAGCGTTCCATGCATCCACCTCGGCCTGCGGCACCAGCGGTGCATTGTGCAGCCGTGAACTCTGAAAAATCCCGGCCAGTGAGTAATAGTCCTGCTGTGGAATCGGATCAAATTTGTGATCGTGACACCGGGCACAGGACACCGTCAGCCCCAGAAACCCACGAGTCAGCGTGTCGACTCTGTCATCCAGTTCGTCTGCGGCGGCCTTGGCGGCGTCCGTGTTCTTGTAGTACTGCGCC
>CAIYBH010000440.1 GCA_903924405.1 uncultured Planctomycetaceae bacterium
CTGATCTTCGGCGGTGGGCTTCTGGCGCTGCTGGCAGCGTTGACGGGCATGCTGGCGGGTAGCACCTCCACCGGGGTTCAGATCCGTCACCACAACCCAGCGCTGCGCGACATGACAGGCTCCGGAAATTTCGATCAGATGGGGCATTTTCCGGCAACGCGTCCACTCGCCGATCTGACCATGGCGAATTGCGTGCTACGCAATGCGGCTAAAAGCGTGATCTCGGCATGGCTGATCTGGCTCGTCGCGCTGCTGCTTGTGGTCTTCGCCGCTGCAGGTACCAACAGTGTCATTCAACACCCATTGTCACCCGCCTCCTGCTGGCACTGGTATCTGCCATTGACGCTGGTGGGAACGTGGGTCGCGATGATGATCACGACCCTGATGACACTCACAGGACGCTTCGTCTACCTCCTCTCAGCGCTGGTCGCGGCTATCATGCTGCTCGTTAGCGCGGACCTTGCAGCTCAGATGGTTCTGATGGAAGACAGCCGAAACCTGCTCATCCGCAGTCTTCTGGTAGCGGCCGATTTGTTGATCGTGACGGGCACAATGACAGCCTTTTTCCTGGCGCGTCGTCGACAGTTGCTGGAGACGAACACTCTGCGACACCTGCTGATCTCAGCCGCCGGGCTGCTTCTGGTGATATGGTGGTTAACACCTGCCGGCCTGCCCTTGCTGGTCTACGCGACTTTGCTGGCACTGCTCGCCCTGGCGCTGCTCCCGTTTGCTGCCGCCCCGCTTGCTGTTTGCTGGAATCGACATCGCTGATCGAACCATCCGTGGTGGCAGAGTTACCTGGCCGATGTGGATGCACCGATTCTGAGACCAGTTCGACGTTCCCGCAGAAAATGGTTCGCATTACAGGGCCGACGCCGGGCGATCCGGCCTACCGGTTGGTGGCATATCCACTGTCAGCCGCGGCTGTCAGACGTTCACTTTGTTCCCACGCAGCCAACTGCTGCCGGGCAGAAAGCGCCTGAGGATTCTGAGGGTCAATTGCGAGGGATGCCTGCAGGGAGTCAGCAGCGGCGACCGTATCCAGACGCATCAACTGAGCGATCGCGAGGTTTCCCCGAGCCTCCGCTTCGGTACAGCCTGCGTCCAGAAATGCGGCCAGTGATTCTTCGTCTCTGCCCTGTGCTGCCAGCACAAGGCCGAGGTTATTACATGCTCGTTTGTCACTCGGGCTCAGACGTCGAGTTTGACGAAGGCACTCCTCGGCGCGCTGCAGATCGCCTGCGAGATAGAGGTGATAGCCGAAGTCGGCACAGAGTGCGGGATTTTTTCCATCAAGCGCACTGGCTCGCTCAAAGGCCTTCGTGGCTTCACCAAATTTCTCCTGACGGACATGCAGCAGAGCCAGTCGCCACAGTGCATCTGCATTTTCCGGATTGATGCGAATGGCTTCCTGATACATGTCTTCCGCGTTCTGCAGTTCTCCACGTTCCTCGGCAACGCGGGAATTCGCTGCGGCAAAGTCCGAACGGGCCCGATCTTCTTCCGAAACACGTCTCCCGGGCTGCAGTACCCTCGTGAATGCCGTTGTCGAAAACTTCTTCCCGGACAGACCACCACCGCACCCCGCCAGCAGACTGCAACTGAGCAGTACGACCAGCATTCGTTGTCTGAAACACATAGATCCTTCTCCTGATGTTGCCAGTCACCTTCCATGAAACCAATCTGCTTCAATCGTGTTCAGCCAGCTATGTGCACTGATGCACACACGATTCGTTCGACTGCTCGCCAAAGACTGTCGACTGAAGTCTGTCAGTTGCTGCTGTTGGACGTGCTACCACTATTGCTGCTGCCGGACGTCGAAAAACCAGATGTACTGAAGCCCCCGGCTCCTGCACTAAACTGAAACTGCCTCACACCGAAGCGACGAGCGTTTTCGAGGCCGGTCCGGCGATGAATCAACGCTTCCTCGGCCCCCAGACCCGCAGCCAGCGGTTGACCGGCGACGACCTGAGTTGCAGGCAGATGCTCGGCCGCTGCAAGGGCGACGACCTGCTGATACCGGGCATCGTCCAGCTCCGATCCCATCCATTCCACCACAATTGTCTGTCCGCTGCTGCACGCCATGTGGGCCATTTGCCGAACTCTGCGAACCCCGCGAGCATTCAACTGCGCCGTGCCCGGGAAGAAATCATAGTCATAGATTGTCAGCCGGGCGGCCTCACCACGCAGCACCTGTGGTCGAATCAGATCTGTTGACAACGCGCCAAATGCGGCCTCATGAAAGTACTCAGGATAACCCCAATACTGCTCCTGCTTCCGACGCTTATAGCCTGACCAGAAAGACTCCTCGTGCCCGGCACAGTGACGACACTGACAGTTCCTGTGTCCTGCTTGATGCTGGAGTGGCACGGCAGCAGGTGCTGTCACTATGGCCGCGTCGTACAACAGAACAGGCGTTTCCGCGACCGATTCTTCGGCAGGCTCAGCGAATGCTTTCTGCTCGGAATCTTCCACCGGCAATTCGTCAGGGCCCCCCGCAGAGGCCGCCGGGGAGAGAATTGACAGCAGGCACGACAGCGGTAGTGACCAGACAAGGCCAGGAACGAGCCCATTGATGTAGCCACGTCGAAGCCACTTCGGAATCACGCGACCGACACCAGGTGTTGATGCTGACTCGCTGATCCCTGAACTCCGCTCCACCGCCACGATCAATAAACGTTGTAAACTCATCAGAAAACCTCGCAACAGCGAAAGGCCGATTTAGAAAAAGACGTTGAGTCGCGTTATTTTGAATACCCTGAGGGACCAGACAGGTAGCGTCGGTGAAGCTTCATCCTGCCGACAAGGTCTGCCGGGTCATCCCAGTTCGTTGTGGAACGAAAGTCTTCGCCTGTGCGCCCCTCGACTCGTCCCAGCAGGAAGAACTCCAGATCATTAGGCTCCTGCACCTCTTCGCCCGGCAACAGCCCGGTCTCAAATTCCTCCACCGGCTCCACAAGGTAGGGTGTGACCATCACGATCAGTTCTTTTTCCGTGCGTTCACCGGTGTTATTGCTGAAGAATGGCCCCAGCACAGGCAGATCGCCCAGCCCGGGAATTCTCCGGGTTTCATTATTCAGAGTCAGCTGCAGCAGCCCAGCCATGGCCAGAGTCTGCCCTGGCATCATCTCCATCGTGGTGGTGGACCGGCGAGTATTCAGCCCCGGGACCGGCGTTCCCCCTGAGACAAGTACGGTTCCAAGGGCTCGGTCAATCGTGCTGACTTCGGGAGTCACCGTCAGGCGAATACGGTCCCCTTCCAGAATGTTCGGCAGAAACCCCAGTTTCACCCCGAATTCCTTGAACTGCACGGTCACCGTGTTTGCTGTGGAACCGGAATTCTGCGGGACCGGGATTGGAAACTCACCCCCGGCAAGGAATGTCGCTTCATGCCCGCTGTACGAAACCAGAGTCGGTTCCGCCAGTATTTTCAGCACCGCGTTTTTTCGCATGGCATCAATGATGTAAGCCAGCGATCCACCACCATCCACAATCACTCCACCCACCGTCGATGTGGCACTGGGGGTCCCGAAAAATGGAAAGCCCGGGCTGGAACCACCGATGTTCGATCCGATTGCCGATGCCCCATCGGTAAACAGAAAACTAGCTCCCAGTCGACGCAGAGCCGTCCGATTCAACTCCGCAATCTGGACCTTCAGCATCACCTGCTGTGATCCCGGGACGGTCAGCAGATTGACAATCTGCCCACTGACCACCGTCGTGGAGACCTGCAGCTCCGGTTCCACGGTGCGAACACTCTCTGTGGATGGCGCATTACCGCCAGTGGGCACACCCGCGTTCGCAGCTGTGGCACCACCTCCGGCTCCCGTCGTAACCCGTCGAGTCTGGCTGCTCTCAACCGACTTCAACCACGCCTCTGCCGTCTGATAAATTGCGGCAGCCTGAGTCGCACTACGTGCCTGCCCCTGAAGGATCAGATGATCTGCAATCTGAGTCACAGTCACAGAGGAATCCGGATAAACGGCTGCCAGTTGTGCACGCAGCGTACGCAGGTCCGCAACTACGTGCACCTCAATCGATCGACTCAGTCCGTCCGCCGTTGTGACAGAAAGATCTGTCGTCCCGATCCGCAGTCCGATCAGTCGGATTCGTGACAGTCCAAGGACCTCAAATTCGACGATGGAAGGATCCCCAAGTGCCACGATCGCTCCATCCTGATCCTCAGTGGCCAGTCGCTGCTTCAACGTCAGAAGACGCCCCTGCCCCAGCACGACTTCCAGACTGCCATCAGTGCTGTAAACGGCATCCACCAGATCACTCAGCGCCTGTGGTTTTTCAGGTATCAGAAACTCAGCCTGCCCAGGTTCACGGCTGTCCACAGGTGGCAGCGGAATGGCGTAGCCGGAGGGATCCCCATTTGCCTGCCCATCGCGTCCAAACATCGGCGAATCGGCCCGCATCGCCACGGTCTCACCGGTCACATCAACAAGATCAGCAGTTGACCGTCCTGACACTTGCGCAGCTGCTGAATTCCCGAGTAGTCCTGCCAGAATCCATACGGCGACGCTAACACGTTCACGGACACGCGGCCGCCATACCGATGTCAACCAACCTGCGTTCCGAACCCATCGCGCCGACACGTCCGCATCATCGTCGATTTTCACGCCGCTCGCTCCCTCGAAAACCTGTCACGCCATCCGTGCGTGACCCTCTCAATGGCAGGTCCGGAGTAGGTGTCCGGCACCATTCTGCCAGTGCTTTTCTTCGTCAGGCCACGCGATTCACATGACCACATCCACCGCAACGACAGTCGCCCTGCAAGAACTTCCCGCGGGCATTTTCCCGCATTAAAAATAGATCCTGTCTTTTCTGAGACTCTCTGCGGATGCCATCAGTCAGAGTGTGGGAAATAGCGTTTTCCGTGCCGCACTATGAGCGATAACGCGATTGCGACTCGCGCGGGCCTCACCACTGCGTTTCAGTCGTAAAGCTAAGATTGCAATTAGCCGTGGGTAGCAACTCCCGGTCAAGCGACCCGAACACCCGACCAGGCTGTGCAACGGCGACAGCAGACGCACCGCGAACGACGCGCAGCCACCGCTGTTTTGTATGGTCGCTCTCACCCGCGGCTGGTGCCTTGCGACTTACTGACACCTCTCGATGAATGACCGTTTCCAGTGATTTACCGGCCAGAAAACGGGAAAAGTAGAATGTCCCCTTTTGCGATTTCGTTGGTGAACAGGTCATCCAGCAACTCCAGTTCCTGCTGACTCTTCGCCGGAAGCACTGTGCCCTGCTCTGCAACCTGTGCCTGCTTCGGCAACTTGTTGGTCACCCCGCCAATCGCCCCGGTTGCAGGCTGAAGCACGATCGCGTCCGCGTCGAGGGCGATTCGAGTTGCCGCGGTGGTTTCCTCCGCAGCAACCGAGTCACCATTTGCAAACAGATCGTCGACTGTTGCCCACCCACCGACGGTCGGGGCCACGTTTTCATTTGCCGGCTGGTCGCCGGTCAGCAGGTCAGCCACACTGACGCTGCGACGCTGGCCGGGTTGCAGGGTTCCCGCCATGATCCGGTCCGGTGTCTGCTGACCATCCAGGTCGCTCAGCCCCAGCACGTGGCCCAGTTCATGTGTCAACACAGTCAGCAGGTCCATCGTGCCGTCCGGTACCGTTTCGCTCATCGC
>CAIYBH010000441.1 GCA_903924405.1 uncultured Planctomycetaceae bacterium
GGATGTGCTTCGAGCTTATCGGCTGGTCAATAAGTCGGTTCGCGAACTGAGCAGTCTGCTCTCCGCCGGAGGGCAGAGCGCCTCAGTCACGACAGGCGTGAATTTCTTTGGCGTTTCTGTCGGTGGAGTGAACGCAGAACAGGATCTGGAAGAAGGCCGCGGTGTCGACCCCGAAACCTTCGCCGCACTGTATGCCGACATGGCAACTCCCAAAATCGCCGCAAACCTGGATTATGATGAGCAGGGACGACTGCGGTACAAGAAAAATGTCATTCGAATCTACTCACGCGAACGCCTGAGAGCCCTGTTTAATCAGCGAGATCAACTGGACGTGCGTTCCGAAACGGCCAACTGATCAACCGGAGGTCTGTGTCGGCTGAGTTGTATGTGGGTCCCCTCACAGATCACTGTTGGTCGCGAAGGAGACGGGAGACACTCAACTCTGAATCAGCCTGCAAAGGCCTCGGGGCTTGAGGTCGAATGTGAAGTCAACAGGGTGGTCACTGGTGCCCCGCCCATCGCCGACTGTACGGTCGAAAATCTTCGTCCGGCAGCAGATGTGGTGATCACCTGTGTGTAGATCAGCGGAGGCGGCACCTTCGCTCATCTGCGAAACAGACGCATCCGTGGATGCCCTGATTAAATTGATGCTCTGATAAAGCCGTAAGAACGTCACAGACCGTCTGTTCCACAGAACACTCCTGATTCGGAAGAAGACAGCGATGCAGAGGGCGTGGTTCTTTCGGAGGTGTTTTTGGTCCGCCGGGAATGTGTGAATCGGGCTCCGCCACACTCGCGAAATCGGAGTGGGCGAGCAAAGTGTTCAGTCCGAGCCAATCCCCGGGAACCCTCGCGTTTTTTCTCGACACAGGCATTGCCTCCGCGGATAATCCCGGCTACGGACGTTGATTACTAAGAACTCATGTCCGGGGCAGACTCGCCCATCGTCGCAGGATTCTGCGACCTGCAGCGCGAATCTGGCCCGGTACTTCGAACACTGTGGTGCGGCCTCAGCGTGCTGTCATCAGGTTCTTTTTCTGATATTTCCGGATCTCCAGCATGGCTGCACTACTACATCCACTGGGCGCTGGTCGGCAGATCGCCATCGATCGCGCGGTCGTGCTGATCGGAAGAAGTGCGGAATGCGATGTGGTTCTGGACTTCAGCTCCAGAATTTCCCGGATTCATTGTGCTATCGTGCAGGTGGACAGTGACTATTACCTGCGCGATCTGGGCAGCATGAACGGTGTCTGGGTTGGATCCCAGAGGATTGCTCGTGAGCAGAAGCTGCAGAACGGTGTGGAAGTCTCCATCGGAGACATCCGTTACTTGTTCCTCGATAACGTCACCGTCGTACCCGGCAAGCCACAATCGAATCCGGTCGCTCCTCAGCAGTCGGTGCAGGTGGTGCAGCCTCCAGGTTCGTCACGTGATCTGACCGCGATTGTCAGTGATCGCTCCCTTCCGCCGGTGTCAATCTCCGCCAGTGACAGCACAATCCGATACGACGCAGGATCGTCTCCCCCGATTGATGACGAAGTGTTCGACGTCGTCGAAGTGATTGAGGACGAGGATGCGGAAACCACGATTCGGGCGGCGGCAGAGGTACCGTTCGATGAAGTTGAAGTGCTGGTGGATCTCGGAGATGACGGTCCCGAGTTATTCAGCGAACTGGAATTCATCGAAGACGTGGAAGTGATCGAGGACGTCGAGGTCATCGACGATGAGCCTCAGGATCAACCGGATCAGACATTTGGGAAATCGCGACACAAACATCGCTCCTGATTCCGCAGCAGCCTGTCTTCATGTCTGCGGCCGTGCCCCTGAATTTCCGCAGACGTCGCCGAAACCTGCCCTCGGCTGAGATCGATGCCATCACATCCGTCAGGACTGGCAGAGGATCCGTGCGATCCGGCTCGATTTTCAGAAGCCGGGGACGGGCATCAGGCCACAGGATCTGCTACCGTCCACGCAGACAATCGCTCAGCACCGCAGGCCAATCGAAGAACAGGGGCTACCGCATGAAACGAGTCGGCATTCTGGTACTACTCCATGAAAGCAATACGTTTCTGCAGGAACCAACAACTCTGGAGCATTTTCAGGCAAACCTGCTGGTTGAAGGCGACGCCGTTCTACAGGCCTTCCGCGGAACGCCGCATGAGGCGGGTGGCTTTCTGAATGTACTGGACAACGCGGCAGATATCGAACCGGTGGGAATTTTTGCCGCCAGAGCCATGCCCTACGGAATGATCTCGGCAGACTGCTGGCGGGATCTGATGGCCCGACTTGATCAGCAACTTCAGCGGGCACTGCCCCTCGATGGACTGCTCGTGGCTCCCCATGGAGCCACAGTTGCCGTCGGTGCACCGGATGCTGACGGTGACTGGCTGTCGCGTGTGCGACAACGTGTCGGACCGCAACTCCCCATCGTGGGGACTCTGGATCTGCACGCCAACGTATCTCAATTGATGGTGCAGAGCAGTGACGCACTGTTTGGCTATCGAACAAACCCACACCTCGATCAGTTTCAAAGAGGTGTGGAAGCGGGGCGCTGTCTGGTTCAGGCCCTGAATACCGGTGTGAAGCCGTGCCAGCACCTTGTTCAGCTGCCACTGTGCGTCAACATCGAACGACAGGCCACCAGCGAAGATCAGGGACGCAGACTCTGGCAGGAAGCTGAAAGACTGCAGTCACAGCCGGGCCTGCTGAGCGTGTCCTGTCTGTACGGGTTTCCGTATTCCGACGTCGAGGAAATGGGGGCCGCTGTGATCGCTGTTGCTGAAAATGATCCGAAATGTGCCCGCGAGACAGCGGCTGAGATGGCTCGCTTCTGGTGGAATAACAGAGCAGACTTTGATGGGCAGCTGATCAGTGTGGATCAGGGAATCCAACTGGCACTGGCACAGCGACAGTCAGTTCCCACACGCCCCGTGGGATTGCTGGAAATGGGTGACAATGTTGGTGGGGGCAGCCCCGGCGATGGAACATGGATCGCCCACGGATGGCGCAGGACAGGGCAGGGCACCTGCCTGACCGTGATCGCCGACGCAGAGATCGTGTCACAGGCCGAAGCAACAGGGATCGGACGAACATTCACCGGAAATGTCGGCGGCAGGACAGACCCGGAGCGGCACGGTCCACCGTATCATGATACATGGACAGTCCAACACTTTACTGACGGACATTTTTCTGAAACAGAAGCTCGTCACGGTGGTTACTCCGAGTTTTATCAGGGTCGCACCGCGGTACTCACCGGCGCTTCAGGATTGACCGTGATTGCCACGACTCTGCGGATGGCACCCTTGAGTCTGCAGCAGGTGCTGGCACAAGGCGTAGACCCCCTCGAATTTGCCGCGATCATTCTTAAGGGTGTTCACGCGCCTGTCGCGGCGTATGCCCCTGTGTGCAGTCGACTGATTCGTATCAATACCCGTGGCGTCACCACCGCCGACCTGCAGGAACTGCAGTTTTCTTATCGCCGTCAACCACTTTATCCGTTTGAAACGGTGACAGGCTGGTCACCATGACCGCTGACGCTCGAATTTCCTCATCCGAATTTCCCTGCGATTCGCCCGCGGCTCCAACACGTGTGCGGCACGGAATGATCCTGCTGGCCACACTGGTCGCCGTCCTGCTTTATCTGGATCGCGTTTGCCTTAGTACCGCCGGGACGACCGTCTCTGCAGACCTGAAGATCACTAAGGCACAACTGGACTTTCTGCATTCTGCGTTCTTCTGGACGTACGCGCTGGGACAACTCCCGGCCGGTTGGCTGGGTGATCGATTCGGAGCAAGGTGGATGCTGGGCTCCTACATCATCCTTTGGTCACTCAGCACAGGTTTTCTCGGCCTGGCATACTCACTGAATGCGGTCCTGTTGCTGCGACTGGCCTGCGGCCTGTTCGAAGCCGGAGCCTATCCACTGGCGGCCAGTATCGTCCGACGCTGGGTCCCCATCACTTCCCGAGGACTCGCCAGTTCACTGATCGCTGTCGGGGGACGCCTGGGTGGAGCCCTCGCGCCAATTCTGACGATCCAGCTCATGCTGTTGTGGACTTCAGGAAGTGACTGGTGGACTTTACCGGATGATGCCAAAGCCAGCCTGACAAGTTGGCGCCCCGTGATGGGGCTTTACGGTGCGGTCGGTGTCGTAATCGGCACGATCTTTCTGATCTGGTTTCGCGACTGGCCACAGCTGCACCCGGCAGTCAATCAGGCAGAGCTGAATCTGATTCAGGGATCTTCCGGAGCGACATTCGTTCCGGTTCGACGCGCAGAAGCTCCCCCGATCGCAGCCATGGTTCGCTCCATTCCCATGTGGATGAACTGCTTTGTTCAGTTCGCGGCAAATCTGTCCTGGGGATTTATCGTGACGAAGTTTCCACAGTACCTTGAAGAAACCTTCCTCACGACACAACAGAATCAGGGGTGGCTGCAGAGCCTTCCGCTGGCAGCAGGAATCCTCGGACTGTTTCTGGGCGGCGTCTTCACCGACACGCTGACCGCAGCATTTGGGTTGCGGTGGGGACGCTCACTCGCCATGTCACTCTCACGATTACTGGTCGTACTCGCTCTGATCGCTGTCGCGATGGCCGAATCCGCATGGAGCGCCACGATCTGTCTGGCCATTGTCGGGCTGGCGACAGATCTGGGCACACCCGCGGTGTGGGCCTTCGGTCAGGATGTTGGCGGGCGATTTGTCGGATCCGCTGTCGGCTGGGCCAATATGTGGGGCAATTTTGGCGTCGCTCTGTCGCCTCCATTCTTTGGCTGGATCGTCGGCATGTCAGCTCAGGGAACCGGTTGGAAATATGCCTTTCTCGCCTGCGCGATTGTGAATCTCGTAGCTGCGATCGCGGCACTCGCGGTCAATGCCGCCAGACCGCTCGTCCCGGAAACCGCACCAACATCGCCTGCCACATAGAACACCTGACGCCGACAACTTTGCCACGGTGCCCGTGTGCTTTCAGAACAGAAATGACAACCCGACGGAAATTCCGTCGGGCTCATTCAGCCTCACCGCCGCACACACGCTCATTCGTGTTTCCGCTGATGCAGCGAACATGGCCGTCACCAGACATATTCTGGAAATCGGGGCTCATGCAGATTTCCCTCGAACGGATACGCAGGCCGCCATCCATGAAATCCCCGTGGCACGGGACCGTGCGGCACCGGCACTCGATGCGACCAAACGTTTTGTCGCCCATGCGGGACATGAACCTCACCGACTGGCACCGGCGGGACCGGCCCGGGACCAAAATGCCCCGGCGGATTCATGCCAGCGGCTCCCTCAAATACGCCCGGCGCGTGCGCTGCTGGACCATGGAATTCTCGTACGGCTCCGATGCCAGGCGGCACTTCCGGCATTCCTTCCGGGAAATGACCCGACATCGGCCCGGGCCCTGGAGCAATCCGTGGCTGCGCAGGTCCCCCATGATACAGGGGAGGGTGCACCGGATACGGGGCAACTGGTCCAAA
>CAIYBH010000442.1 GCA_903924405.1 uncultured Planctomycetaceae bacterium
ATGATCGACAGCGAAGGACTGATGTCCACGTTCACATCAAACAGACCATCGAGGTTGTCAATGCTGGTGCTGAGCACACTGGAACTGCCACCAAAGTTCAATTCGGCATGATCCACGCCCAAAGCAACAGTGATCGTGATCCGGGCGCCCAGCAAACTTCCGTCCGCATTCTTCAACGGCTTGAACTGGAAGTCCTCCAGCCCAAAGTGCGGCCCCTGCAGCTTCAATGGTCCAAGGTTAACGCTGGATCCCGTCGTGGCCTTGCCGTCACGCACGGTAAAGCTGTCCGTGGTGGCGGAATTCGTGACCCCCGATTCGTCGGCCCAGGCACCCGCCGAAAAGTTTACGCTGATGGGACCGGAGGTGAACAGCGGGACATCATTCGATGGATTGCTGTCGACAAAGTAGTACCGGAACCTGTTGCCTTCCAGATGTTCGACAGAGCTGATCGTCGCTTCCGCGACGCCGGAGCCGCTTAGCACAAACTCGGCCCCACCATCCAGCACCGAAGCCACGTCCAGTGGCAGACTGCCGGGACTGCGCAACGTGATATCAAGGTACTTGCGACGGTTGAGCACGCCCGCATCAATGCCGTCCACAATCGTCGTCAATTCTGCCGGCGCCGGAATGGAGGCGTCCGGCGGCAATGCCAGAGAGGGCAACATTCCGGCAACAGCGGAAATGTCCAGTCCCATCACATGCACGGTCTTCAAACCAATGTCCAGCAACTGGAAGCCGTCTTCGCCGCCAATGGAAAATCGAGCCCGCCCGCCCACTTCAAAGACCTCAAGGCCGTTGACGTTCAGAGCTGCCGTAATCTCCGGTATGTCAATCAAAATCAGGTCCGAATTCGTCTTTGTCGCTTTGACGGTGCCGCTGATCTCAAAGATGCCTGCGACCGAAATCACAGCCGAGCCACCAAAACTCAGCACGCTTTCGCCAGTCGCGAACTGCACCGACACCGGACCCGCCGGGGTCACGATGGTCCGACTGACGGCCTGACCCAGCTGGTTGGAACGGATATCAAACGTCCCTGAGATGTTCAACCCCGTGAGCCCCACCAGCCCGACGTCGCCCGACGCTGTCAAGGCATAACCGCCGTCCTGCAGCACCAGACCAAGATTTCCGTTACTCACCTGCAGACCAATGGCGCTAGACGTTCCTCCGCCCATGCCCAGAAACGCTTCCACACCAGCGACTCCCACCAGTAGCGTGTCGCCTTCCTTCTTAATCCCAAAACTGCCGGACAGACTGACGAAGCCAAGGATCGACAGATCCGCACTGCCCCCGAATTCCATCACATCCGCTGCCGAATCAAACTTGACTCGCACGTCCTCGCCAGGTGTCGTGATCGTGGTGTCAATCGGCGCTCCCAATTGATTCACCCGAGCTTCCATCGTGCCAGCCAGCGTCAGTCCGGGAATCCCGACAACCCCCGCAGTTCCCGAGGCCACGAGGGCGTATTTCGCTTCGCCACCTTCCGGCATCTCAATCACGGCGCCAATTTGCCCGTTGATCAACTGAACCCCGGTCCCGTTCGCTCCAAGGAACACCTGAACATCGGTGGCGGCCACCGTAATCCGCGTTGTGGAAACTCCGTTCGCAGTGCTGGTGGTTTGATTAAAGTCAAACGCTGCAGAGATGTCGACGAACCCACCGACCGCAAGTTGCGCGGCACCCCCAAAATGCGTCACTCCGCTTGCCAGTGTCAAATCGTCAGCCGTGCTGGCCGTGCCAAAATCCAGAGTGACCGGGCTCGGTCCGGTATTGCGTTCTGCTTGCAGTGTCCCGGTGAGCGTCAGTCCGGAAATTCCCACCAGAGACGCTGTTCCCCGGGCCCCAAACGCGTAGTAAACAGTCTCCGTGGCTGTATTAATGTGAATGCGCACGTCGAGGGCACCGTCGCTCAGACGCACTCCCATATCGTCAGAGGTGGACGCCGTGCTGGCGCCCGTCCCGAGCAACGCAGTCACGTTCGAGGACTGAACCAACAGAGTCGTTACATCGCCGGTGGTCACCTTCTCGACATTGATGGTCGCCGACGCGTCCACAAAATCTGAAATTCCCAATGCCACTGTCCCGCTCGCCTGCAGAACGTCGGCCGACGTCGGGAACGCCACAATCACATCGGCCCCAGGCGTCGAAATCGTCTGATTAATCGACGTCCCCAGCGTATTGATTCGTACGGAGGCAGTCCCCGAGAACTCAAAGGCATCCACACCCGCAAGGCTGACCGCTCCACTGGCCACAGCCGCGTATTTCTTTGTCGTCGTGTCTACGACAACACCCAGACCACCGTTGGAAATTCGTAACCCCGCAGTTCCAGCACCCACGAAAGCCGTGACGTTACTGCTGCCAACCGTTAGTTGCGAGTTGCTCTTCGAGATCGAAAATGCACCTGACAGCGAGGCAAATCCACTGGCTTCGGCTGTGACCGTCCCACTGAAGACCGGTGCCGATTCGTTGGCCGCAAACACTACGGAAACTGGGGATCCGCTGGGCATTGTGATGGTTTCATTCACCGCACCTCCAGTGGTGTTGATGCGCGCGGCCAGACTGCCGCTGAGCGTCAATCCCGAGATTCCCACCAGCGATGCTGTCCCTGAGGCATCCAGGGCATACGTTGTGCCCGAGACACCCTTATAGAACACCGCTCCAAT
>CAIYBH010000443.1 GCA_903924405.1 uncultured Planctomycetaceae bacterium
ACGATTCGTGGGGACGATTCTGGGGCTGGGATCCGAAGGAAAACGGAGCCATGCTGATCGTGCTGTGGAATGCATTGATTCTGCATGCTCGATGGGACAAGCAGGTCGGGGATTATGGAACCAGTGTGTTGTCCATGTTTGGAAATATCGTGACAGCGTGGTCGTGGTTCGGTGTCAATGAATTGCGAGCGGGGCTGCACAGTTATGGATTTACCGAGGGGCGTTTGCTGGCTCTGGCGGCCTTCATCTTTCTGCAACTGGGAGTGATGATCTTCTTCCTGGTCGTGCGGCGTTCGGTCGCTCGGCAATCGGCGGTCGTCACCGGTTGAGACGGGATCGTGATCATCAAGCTGGAAGCAGGCGACTCTGAGTGACCGACATCAGAGCGGTTCGGCTGCGTTCGGATCAGTGTTTTTCCGCGTTGGAGTCCGCTTGAGTGAGTGAACCGGTGGCATGGGTGAATGGAGCGATCGTTCCGTGGTCCAGGGCTGCTCTGCCGGTCTGGGATCTGGGTGTGGTTGCGGGTGCCGCCGTTACTGAAGCGGGGCGGACATACGGGCAGCGATTTCTATGGCTCCGCATGCATTCGGATCGCTTCTGCAGGGCGATTCGCACGCTGGGATTTCCGTTGCCCTGGACTCAGGCGGACCTTGAGGCTGCGGCGCTGGACGTGATTGCTGAGAATGTCCGAGGATGCGGTGCTGCTGAGGATCTGGGGGTCGTGTTGTGTTCAACGGCCGGGGCGAATGCGACCTACCTGGGCCATCGCAGTGAGCAGGCGACCACGATTGTTCATACCTACCCCCTGCCGTTTACGATGTGGAAGCCCGCTTTTGAACAGGGGGTACGTCTGCGGATTCCGGCTGTGCGACAGATTCCGGCAGACTGTTTTCCGGTGGAACTGAAAGTGCGCAATCGACTGCACTGGTGGCTGGCGGATCAGCAGGCAGATCGTCTGGAACGCGGCAGTCGAGCATTACTGCTGGACCATGACGATTGTCTGACTGAAACCAGTACGTCCTGCGTGTATGTGGTTGTTCAGGGGCGGATCCTGACGCCGTCTGCAAATGTCCTGCAAAGCCTGTCCTCGGTGATTGTGGAACGACTGGCCGGTGAATTACAGATTCCGTTTGAGCGCAGAATGATTCATCGGGACCTGCTGTCGGAAGCGGACGAGGTATTTCTGTCGTCATCGCCGTCGTGTCTGTGGCCGGTGTCCACGATCGATGGCCAGTCCTGCGGTCAGGAAGTGGGGGGCCCGATCTTTCGGCGACTGCTGCAGGCGTGGAGCGAGGAGACGGGTGTCGATCTGGAACGGCAGATGCTGTCGGCAGGCCGCGGCTGAGTTGTGGTTGTCAGACGCTAAGGCTGAGTGTCTGGTGAGCGGCGGTGCGGCGATATGATGTGGGGCAGCAGACACCGGGCTCTGCGCCCGGGTGTCTGTTGTACCGGATCTGTTACGCTGCTGTGAAAGAGAGTGCGACTGCGAGAATCAGGAAGCCAGCCATGCGGCATTGGCTGCGGCGACGCCGGCACCTGGATCCGGACGAATCCCCTGGCGATTCAGGCACTGTTCGAGCGCTGCCAGGAACAGCAGGACATTGGATTTCTTAGCTGTTTCGCCCATCAGTCCGATGCGCCAGACTTTGCCCTTCATCGGACCCAGTCCACCGCCGATTTCGATACCAAATTCGTTCAGCAGTTGTGAACGAACGGCGGCATCATCAGCACCCTCCGGGATCAGGATTGAGTTCAGCATGGGCAGGCAACTGTCGGCTGCTCCGGAGTAGCGAATGCCCATGGCATTCAGACCGGCCTTCAGGGCTCTGTGATGCTGCATGTGGCGTGCAAATCGTGCGGGCAGACCTTCCTGCAACACCAATCGCAGAGCCTGATGCAGGGCGTAGTTCATATTGATGGGCGCTGTATGGTGATAGGCCCGGTTGCTGCCCCAGTAGTTGCGCAGCAGACCGATATCGAGGTACCAGCTGGACACGCGTCGGGTGCGTTTGTCCATCGCCTCGAGGGCTCTGGGGCCGAAGGTGACGGGCGACAACCCTGGTGGACAGCTGAGGCATTTCTGGGAACCGCTGTAGGCGGCGTCGATGCCAAGACGATCGATTTCCACGGGCACACCGGCAAGCGAGGTGACGCAGTCAACGACCAGCAGTGCTCCGGCTTCGTGCACGATGGCAGCAATGTCATCGAGGGGTTGCCAGGCGCCTGTGCTGGTTTCTGCCTGAACAATACCGACAACTTTGGGCTGCACCTGCTGGACAACGGCACGGACTTCTTCGGGGGTAAAGACTTCTCCGAAGGGGCGTTCCATGCGAGTGACCTGGGCACCGAGTCGTTCAGCCACTTCTGCCATGCGGCCGCCGAAGACTCCATTGATTCCCACGACCATGCGGTCGCCGGGTTCGATCAGATTGACAACGCAGGTTTCCATTCCGGCGCTGCCGGTCCCGCTGATGGCCATGGTCATTGGGTTAGTCGTCTGAAAGACGTCCCGCAGCATGGACTGCACTTCATCCATCAGCTTCAGAAAATACGGGTCAAGGTGCCCCACGGTTGGCGCGGCCATCGCGGCGAGGACGCTGGGATGAATCTCACTGGGGCCAGGCCCCATCAGAATTCGCTGAGGAGGAGTAAGCTGGGAAAAGGTCATCATTCACCTGACGAAGCAGCACTCATGTCACCGACGAATCCTGCAGAGAGGCAGCGACGGATGAGTCACATGGGAAAGGGGGCAGAATGGACGGAAAGCCGCGAGCATATCAGGCTGCCATTGTTCGGCAAGTCTTTCCTGAGGCGTGTTGGCAGTGAGCGTAAAGTTTCTCCGGGAAAACGGACGTTTTTGCAGATCCTGACCCGTTGCCCGCGCGTTGCAGCCACCACTCACCGGGGCTCAGAAATCTGACAGTGCTGTGGTTGAACGGGGCCCGTGACCGGGTCCGCAGTGCAGCCGCGAAATCGGCAGGCCGTGATCAGGCTTCCGGAAGACGCGCCGGTCCAGTGAATCGCATGTTGCTGAAGAGGTGGTGAACGCCGATCGCAGATGCTTAAACCCATCAGCGTCATTTCTTCGGAGTTGTGCAGCCGAATACCGGCCGGCGCGGAATCGAGAATCTGACAGTGGCTGACGGTGATGTTTCGGCAGTCAATGATTTCCAGAAGGGCTTCCCGCTGAAGTTCCGGAGCTTCGGGATACTGGTGCCGCCCCGTTTGACAGTCCTGCAGAATATTGCCACTGAAGATGCTGTCGCGACAGTTTTTGAGTGTCACACCGGTGCAGAGTTCTTTTTCGATACCGTAGTCGGCATTGTGTCCGAGGCTGTTGTCACCCACGGTAATCTGCGAGCAATCTTCCAGCAGCAGATTTCGATGGTGTCCTGAATAAATGCAGTTGCCGGACAGTGTGACGCCCTGAACGGAGGAGAGATGCACGTTGACCCACTGGCTACCGATCAGATTTCCAGTCACCGCGATCATACCCACTTTGGCATTTTTCGTATCAGCCTGACCAATCATACGGATATTGGCGCCATTCGGACTGTAGGTTGCCTGAATGGTGTTGCTGCTGATGGTTCCTTCACGAATGCTGCCTTCGCTCGCATCCAGCCAGATTTCTGCCGTTGGGATCGCATCAGCGTCGGGAATCTGATGGCCACCGTTGTTATTGTATTCAATATCGTTGCCGGTGATCTGCAGATTCCGGATCTCGCTTTTTTCAATCCGAATTCCACCCAGCCTGCAGTAGCTGATATGAGACGCGCTGATGATGGTCTGATGCAGGTTGACGGCATCAAGGAAAATGCCGATTCCGGTATTGTGATAGATGTGGCAGTGACTGATCAGCAGATTGCGTGCACGTCCGGTGACATGAATGCCATGACGCAGATGACGCAACAGGACCCCGTTCATCGAAGGCTGAAAGACTCCTTCCAGGCGGACACCATCCGCGTCCGGGTGCAGTCCGGTGATTTCAAGATCGCGAAGCATCGGCAGTCGCTCACGCTGCCAGACCTGATCCTGAACGCTGCGAGGATCGGCGGTCCCGCCGTGAGTGCCTCGGAAGAGAATCGCCGGGCCAGGTCCGTCCATCAGAAGTCTGGCCGTGCCACTTTCGCCGCATAACGAGGTACGTCCGGTGGTTGACAGGCTGATGACCAGCGGTCGCGTGATTCTGTAGTCTCCCCGCGGCAGTCGTAATTCGCCAACGCCTTCATCGATTGCGTGCTGCAGTGCGTCGGTGTCATCTGTTATGCCGTCGCCTGTGGCACCAAAATCGCCAGCCTGAGTCATAAGTGCGAACCTGTGAATACGGGTTGCTGAGGGGAATGGTTGCGCGGTGTTCCGGACGACCTGTACGGGGCCCGAGCAACGGAGCGTGGGCGTTTCAGAAGGCACTGACCGTCGGAATGATTCCGCAGCGACGACATGATGGCCGCGCTGGACAATAGTCTGTCACAGGAGGATGCGTTGTGCCAGCGGGCGTGAAATGGTTCGTGTGTTCCCGCGGCTGCGTTTTGCGATGTGCAGTCTGTTGCTGATGCAACTACCGCAGCACGACCACCTGCAATTGATTTTCGATCTGGTGATCAGGATACATTCTTGCTGCGGCCATGGTGGCTAGTTCCTTAGCGTAAAAGGAACCAGCACGTCCCGTCAAAGTGATCGAATGGAACCCAACGTCCACGCAGAGATCACTGACTACGACGCTGCCCAGCTGCTGTATGAGGTCCATGCAGCGATCAGTTTCCGGACTGGTTCGTGGCTGACTTCGCATGCAACTCTTCCGTGAAAGGATCGAAAAAGCAGGACATCCGTCTGCTGGAGACACCTTGATATGCGGGACATTCTGAGGCCATCTTTTGCCGTGTACCGTGAGGCAGTTCGCAAGCGAGGTTGTGCGAGTTCCGGATGGCCGCGTCTGCTTCAAACTCTCTCATCAGCATATCGAACTCGAGAACTTTTTGCAGACAATCGCCTCCGTTTTTTCGCGGCTTTGTCGGTAGATCCTGACAGATCAGCAGTTCCCCCCGTGGCTACCAATCCATCAGCCACGGACGCCCGGTTTGCTGAATCTCGTCGTCTTTTCGCCCCAGCCATTCACCGGCTTTCAGTCGAACAACAGTTTGCAGTCCGAGGACAAGTCCGGAATAGCCCAGCAGGTTCAGGATTAAAACGCTTATCGCTGAGATGTCACGACTCAGACGCGAAAGTTCCATCACTTCATTGGAGACGTACACAAAAAACGGACTGATGAGGGCGGGATTCGGAATGCTTCCATCGTCCCGGATGCCAAACAGCGTCATCAGCATTGCAAGCACCATCAGTGTCCCGAAGCAGATTCCCAGAATGACCAGCAGCGAGCCGATCATGGCGCGCATCTGAGTTTTCAGGAACAGGCTGAACATGACCGAGATCCACGTGCAGAACGTCAGGTGCAGATAGCAGTAAAGCATTGATGAGACGGCGTAGACTACCGGGTCAGGCGCGTAAGACTGACGGTTATTCTCGTAGTCTATGGAAAGCAGTCGCACGATGACCAGCCCGGCAAACACCAGCATCAGAAAGGTACGAATTCGGGTTGCTGCAGCCAGCTTGTCCCGCAGAATCTCATCCGTGGATAACGGCGTTGTCAGCAGCAGGTCCATCGTCTCCCGTTCGCGTTCGGACGTAAACGTTCGAGAGCCAATCGATGCCATCAGCAGAGCCGAGATCAGCATCAGACAGAAATGCACGATGATCACATTGCCCGGAGGTCGAATGAAGTATTCCGGCTGGGCCAGCCAGAGCAACGCGGCGACAATCAGAAACACCACAAGAATCTGTGCCGGAAGTCGAACGAGTGGTGTCCGATTCATTTCTCGCCATGCCACGGCACGCATTCTCGCCAGCGATTTCGGCTTGCGGTCCTGACTGTTGGACTGGTCCGCCTCGGGCTGCCGTGGTTGCGATCGCGAAAACAGCGATCTCAGCATTCGCAGGGGAAACATCAGTATCCACTTTGCGGCATGCAGTCCCTGAGCCTTGCCGGTAGCTCCCAGCGGCGCTTCCATTCTCCAGCGACTGACCGCCAGTCCGCTGACAGCAATCATCGCCAGACTTAAGCCAATCGGCGGCAGACAACTGAACAGAAATCCGGACATTGCCACTCGACCAAGCAGCACTTCTGCGCCATACACCATGAAAATGTAGAAGACGAAACAGGTCTCACCGCCCTCAAGACCAAACAGCAGTCCACCAGTCGGCATCAGATCCTGATAGTAAAGACCCACAGGAACAAGAATCAGCGCCAGCAGAGTGAGATAGGTGCACCAGAAGGCCTGCATTGAGGTTGCCATCAGACTGGACCACAGAATGCCGACACTGATCACCTGCAGACAGGCGACAAACAGAACCAGTACGCTCGCAAGAATCCCTTCCACACCAAATCCGCCCATCGCGTAGGCGATCCCGAGTAACGGGGCGGTAAGCGACAAAAGGCCCATCATCGGCAGCAGTCGCCCCAGAAATTTTTCCAGCACCAGGCCCGCCGGAGAAACGCGCGAAATCAGGATCAAACCCAGCGTCTGTTTCTCTCGCTCTGACGAAATCGCTGAACAGGACATGGCGGGCAGCAGCATGTAAACGGTCCAGAGCGCGAAATACAGCAGGGCCTGAACGAGGTCGATTCCGCGGCCCAGGATCATCGGCAGTGAGGCACCATTGCCGGCGGAAATCGCCTGATAGTTGCTGATGAGAACCAGCAGCATGATGCCTGCGACGATACAACGCAGGGCGTAGGTGCGACGACGATACGCGGCTTCGGTCAGTTCCCGTTTCAGCAGCGGGAAGTCCAACAACATCTGAAGGCGACTGAGCTTGATCACAGATGCCCCTTCCGCATTTTGCTAACGCCAGTGAATCTCAGGAGGCCTGCCTGGCACCTGTGCACCAAGTTTACCCGATGCATTCCGTTCCATCCAGACGGTTGAACAGTGGACTCAGATCCCGACGTACCCGCCAGCGAACGATTCGTTCCAGCAGGCCCCAGATGATCAGGCTGCAAATCACCAGCTGTGTTGATCCAGCCACACCATAACTGCGCTGCAGCCATTGAACCTCATTGGCCATAAACATAAGTACCGGGGAACTCAGATACCAGCCGGAAACGCTCCATGGTAGTCGCTGCATGGCGATGACAATCAGGATTGAGGCCAGCAGCAATGGGCCACCACACAGTCCCAGCAGCACCGTCAGACTTCCCTGAAGTGCCGAGACAGGTGTCTTCATCCGCAGGGAAAACCACAGTGTGATCCATGCTGTCAGACTGAGGAGAATCAGCAGATGGCCGGATGTGCAGAGCAGGTGCAGCAGGATCTCGGAAACGCTCCGCTGTCCGAGGGGAGTCATCAGCAGGCGTAAAGCCAGCAGAAGAGCATTGGGAAGCAGGACGCGCCGGGCAATCTGGTCACTGGCGGCCATCTTCTCAGACACCAATTGTCGATTGCTGATGGGCAGCACCAGCAGCATGTCCAGTGTCTGCCGCTGTCGCTCAGCCGCAAAGCTGTTGCTGGTCGCTGCCAGCACAAGAAGCAGAGACAGGATGAGAAAGAAAACCTGAAATGTGGCGCCAAACAGAATGAATTCAAATTGGTGCATCTCTCCCCGTGCCCAGCACAAACCAATCAGCAGTGTTGCACTGTATCCGAGATGCGCTTTCCAGTGCGTCTGTTCATTCCGGGCAATTTCCCGGGAAGCGATTGAGGACTGCGGCTGATGTTGCTTCATGGACGGACTGAGAGACACTGTTGTTCTGACCGACCGAGTTGCGGGGTCAGAATTCGCTGCATCGCGCCCGGGAAAACGCGGCAGGCACTTTGAACAGGCTTGCCGCCACCACACTGTGATCGCTCGTTGCCGGCGGTCGTTCAGTGGAGCTTCGTGCGGCCACCGGACCACGACCAGGCAACTGACAATAAACATCAGGAGTGAAAGTATCAGTGGCGGCAGACAGGCGAAGAGCTGCAACGGCAGGTCGTGCTGACCTCCCACCCCCTGATGTGCCAGCAACAAAAATGTGGTGAATGGCCCCTGTCCGAAGGTCGGCAGTTGTTGCAGCACACCCCACTGAGGCATTAATCCGATGTCGATCAGAATCACGGGAACGGCACCGAGCAGCAATAACACCACAAAGGTGGCCAGAAAGGCAATTGCCGTGGACTCAAACAGTGCTGAACAGAGGATTCCGGCGCTGTTGATCAGAATGGCTGTGACCAGCAAGGCAATGCCCGCCCCCATCAACCCGTTGGCCGGGATGCCGCCAAGGGCGTAGGCAGCGCCAAAGAGTGGTGCCATGATCAGCAGCACTGTGCTCGGCAGTACCAACTGCATCAGGAACTTTTCGAGCATCAGGTGCCAGGGACTCAGCCGAGACAGCAGCAGCAATTCGAGGGAACGCCGTTCCCGTTCACTGGAGATCGCGGAGCAGGTAAAGGCCGGCAGCAGCAGGCTCATCGCCAGCAAACTGCACAGGATCACCAGCCTCGCGATCTCCGGACCTGCGCCGAAGAATTCTGCAGCCGATGCATCAAGTGGTGGTTGACGGGTGCCCCATGCCGTTACGAACAGACCACACAGCACCAGACCGATGACAACACGGACGATCCAGGTACGAGGTCGCCGGGAACTTTCAAGAAGTTCCCGGCGAAGTAACGGCAATTCCTGAATCTGGCTCATCTGTACTCCCGGCAGGGACTCACCAATGACAGGTGAAGATTCCGCAGGCCATGAAAACCAGATGCCGGATTCAGTTTCGCTCGACAGTCACCGCCATCACGATGGGTGCCGTGTTGTCGGGGCCTTTGACCAGCTCGATGGATTCAATCATGTCCTTTTTGGCGGGATTGACTGTCAGCCGGCGAATCTGCTGCCCACCCAGCATGTAGGCGAATTCAGAGCCCGGCACGTCCACTCGCCGAATGTAGTCAGCGAAGTGCACACCGTTCAGCAGCTTGATGTCTTCCGTGTCGCCGCCCTTGTAGTGCAGCCGGACGATCACAGAGACGGATTTCTCCTGATCATAAGGGAAGCTCCAGCCGCCAACACCGCTGAGCATATGAATGGCTTTCGCGTCGGAATTGAGTGGCAGAGTCACGGATTTTGGCATCTTCGGTGGTAGCGGTCCGAAGGGGCCATTCAGCAGAATGATATTGGGAACCGTCTTGCCCCGGGGATCGGTGAGCAGGAATGGGACATCCTTGAAGATTTTCGGGGTCCAGTCCCCAAAGACCAGCCGATCCGGTCCTTCATCATCGTTACTGAACAGGCCTTTGGTGCTGATGGCTGTGGCGTAACGATCGAGTGAAATCGGGATGAATTTGCCCTTGTCGGTCAGGAATTCCAGGAGACTGGTCAATTCGACCTTCGTCATCTGCTTTTCGAAGCCCTCGGGCATCAGCGATTTGCGTGAGCGAACAAGTTCTTCGATATCTTCGCGGGCGATCTGATTTTCTTTGCCCTCCGTATCGATCAGAGTGATGGCTGTCCGTGATTCTCCGGACATCATGCCATTCAGCACGACGCCATCGGTGCGGACAACGGTGTAGATGCGGAAGTTGCCTTCCACACTGCGGCTGGGATCAATGATGTGCGTCAGCAGCTCATGCTTGGGATGAACGGCCATACCGGTCAGGTTTGGCCCGATGGATTTTCCTTCTGACCCATGCATGTGGCACTTTGAGCAGTGTTTGACGAACATGGCTTTGCCGGCCTTGACGTCGCCTTCCACTTCGCAGATTTCCAGCAGCGACTTGAGAACTTTGTCGCGGTCAGCATCCGGCAAGCCACCGCCTGCGGCCATCAGCTTTTCGGCTGAGGCTCGGATGGTACGATCGGGGTGGGTACGGAGTGCCTGCTTCTGATCCAGAGTCAGGTCACTCAGATCCATCGTCCCCTGTTCGACAGCAGTCAGCAGTGAAGCCGTGGTGGCTGGTCTTGCCAGAAGGCCACGAATTGCGGCGGACTTCGCCTGGGGCGTCAGCATTCCGCTGCGTTCAATCAGTTGGGAGCCGAGGGTGTCGGAATTGCTGAGCAGTGCAGCTTCGATCAGACCGATCGCGAGGTCCGGTGTGGACGTGGTGGTGATCTGATTCAGAACACCGGCGAGGATGGCCGGGTCGTCGGCTCGGAAGCTGACCGCTTCTTTTGCCGCTGCGACACGGGCTTCGACGGTGGCCTCTGCATTGGCAACGACGGCCAGCAGTGAATCCACAATCTCTTTGGCGTAGGCGTCGAGTGCTGTCGAGCCACACAGAGTCGCCAGTTGCAGCAGTTTACCGCGAGCAGATCCGGGGACCTTGTTCAGCAGTGCGGTCAGGGCGTCTTCGAGTGCCTTGTCAGCCTGCAGTCGATGATCGCGTGGCCAGTTTTCAGCGAGACCGCGGATGACAGTTTCCAGCAGTTGTGGTGACGCAGTGCTCAATCCGCTGAGCAACTGCTGCAACTGGGCCGCCGTCGGACGTCCTCGGGCAATGTGTTCCGTCACCAGCGCTGTGGTGCGCATCGCGGGGCCGGGCAGTTCTTTGCCGGCCGTGCTTTCGTCCCGGCCAAGTGCCTTGAGAAACGGAACGGCGTGTACCGCTGCGGCGCAGGTGATGGCATCGTTTTCCCAGAGGTCAACCTGAGGACGAACTATGGCTGCAGCGAGGATTTCGCCCGCTTTCGCGGTTTCTTCCATATCGGCCAGTGACAGCAGCCCCTGCAGGCGGGCCTGAGCATCGGAGTCCTTCGCGAGGGCTCCAGCTTTCAGCAAGGCCTGCTGGCCGGCTGTCCAGGAGTTGAGTACTGCGGCCGCATTGCGACGTACGGCTGCGGAGGGATGATTCAAGGCGGATTCCGCAGCGGCAACAACAGGTTCTGCGTCGTCAGGGTTGATGCCCTGCAGAGTCCAGAGTGCATGGATCGCTCCCACATTCAGGCCGACTGCGTCGACGGAGTTGTCGCGGACCAGTTCGAGGAGGGCCGGGATGGCGGCGGTGGCACGTTGTTCCACCAGGAGTCGCTGAGCCTGAAGTCGCCAGGTCATAGAGGGATGCTTCAGGGTGCTGACCAGTTCGTCCACCGAGGCCTGATGAAGACTTTGGTAAGGATGCAGAGTGTCTGTCGGTGCGGCGTTGCCGGCCTGAGCTGCGACCGGAACGACTCGGTAAATGCGGCCGTGTTTCTTGTCCCGGAGATCACTTTCGTAGGCATTGCCTTTGCCGTTGGTGAAGCCCTGTGGAGTTGGATTGTGCTGAATGATGTAGTTGTACCAATCGATGACCCAGACAGCGCCGTCCGGGCCGACTTCGGCCATGATCGGGGAGGCCCATTCGTCATCGCTGGCAATCAGATTGGTCGGGCTGGTGGATTTGTAGCCGGTGCCATCGCGACGCAGGAGAAATGTTCCCACAAGGTGCCCGGTGGGTTCGCAGACAAAAGCGGTTTTGTTCCACCACTGCTGTGGAAATGTCCGTGCGGTGTAAAGCGCGTGTCCAGCACCTGCGGTGTAGCCGCCGAACTGGTCGACCTGTCGCACATTTTCGGTGATGGCTTTGAACAGGTGAGTATCCGCGATGGTCCCAATATCGGTCGGTGCCCAGCCTCGAACTTTTTCGTAGTAGCGGTTGGCGATTGGCATGAAGGTGCTGGGGTTATGGTTGGCCGTGGAACCAAAGATCAGTCCATCTTCGCTGATCCCCAGTCCCCACGTGTTATTGTTGGTGCTGCGCACAAACTCCACATCCGTGACCTCCGGGGGATCCGTCTGCGACAGACGGAATCGCCAGAACCCCTGGCGGAAGGATTCAGCGGTCTTTTCCGCACCAGCAGGACCATATTTGGGGGTGCTGTCGTTGTAGCCCTGCATCGACCAGATCCAGTTGTCGAGGCCGTAGCGGAAGTTGCTGATGCCGCCATGTGTGTCGCCCGCACCGAAGCCGGTGATCAGAACCTTGCGCAGGTCTGCCACATCGTCGCCGTTAGTATCTTTCAGGTACAGCGTTTCTGTGGCATTCTGGACAATGGCTCCGCCACGATAGATCATGATGGCTGTCGGGATTGACAGCTTTTCAGCGAAGACGGTGAACTTATCTGCGACGTGATCACCATTCGTGTCCTCGCAAATCCGAATCCGGTCTCGGTTCTGACCGAGTTCGTTGGGGTAGTCGAGAGTTTCGCAGATCCACAGGCGTCCTCGTTCATCCCAGTTCATGGCGATGGGTTTGGCCTGAAAGCTGCGTTCGTCCGCGTAAAGCCGAAGCGCCATGTCGACGGATGTGACGTAGTGCTTCATGGATTCTTCGACACTGAGCGGTTGCTGCATCGTGGTGCGGGGAGCACCCTGCACACCCCACTGCCGACCGGGGGTGTAGTTGGGAATCTTTGGGCCGACGTCCACGAATTCAAACGGCGTCACGTCGGTTCTGGGGGACGTCATTTTCGGAGGCGTGAAGGAATCACGGTCGGTGAACGCCGGCACGACAGAGACATCGGTTTTGCAGGCCCAGCGAATACCACGTTCTATCAGGCTGGCAAAGCCTGGATTGGTCCACGTACGCTGATCATGTCCCCAGGCAGTGTAGAATACGCGGCCCTTGCCGTGAGTTCGTGTCCATGTCCAGGGCTCACGGTCACGACCTTCTGCCTGTTCGCCTTCCACTCGGTATTCCAGAACCTCACGATTTTCCTCGTTGTGCAGGTGATGAATGTAGGTTTCATCCCAGCTGGTGAAGCCGCCAAAGCCCTGCATGATCGGATGATCGGGAGTGACAATCTGAGTTCCGAAGACCTGTCCGCCGTGTCTTTGAAATTGTGCGCCCATCAGCTTGACGATTTCCGGATGGTTGCGCCAGCAGAATGTGGCGCAGTGCAGAGGAATAAAGGCTTTGCCGGCGGCGACGTACTCGAGCACGGCTGTGGCCTGAGCATCTTCGATCCGATCGATATTGGCGAACAGGACGAGACCATCGAATTCTCGCAGCACGTCTGGAGTCAGGTCCTCCATCCGGTCTGTGTACTTCATCTCGATGCCGCGTTGTTCGAGAACAGGCGCCAGTTCCTGAAACCGCTCGGACGGTCTGTGATGGCCATTGTCACCCATGAACAGCAGCTTCAGTTCGGCCGCCTGGGCATGGACTGCCACCAGCAATACGAGACAGACTGCGACACAGCGACGCAGTTTTGAAACCAGCGATACCACGGATAGCGTACTGTTCACTGCCACACCGCCAACTTGTTGAAATAACTCAAAGCTCTGGATCAGACCGGCACAGACCAAGGCTGCAGCCGGTCTGCAACTTACCCGAGATCCGCTCCCCATCCTAGCGGATTTGATCCGTTTTTTGCAGTCAAATCAGGCAGAGTTGCCGCTTTTACCGGCGACAGAGGGCATCGGGCACGAGGCAAACGGCCACTCCCCGGACGCCCCCCGGTGAAGGGGCTGGGGCGTGGGTGGAGGTTGGTGTTGGCGGGGACGGGGTTCGTTTGCGTTTGCGGCTCACGTGGAAGTTGGTCGTCGTGGGGCAGGGTTTGCGGCTCACGTGGAAGTTCGCCCTCCCCGAAAAGGCCCTCCCCGAAAAGGCCCTCCCCAAAAAAGGGCGTCCCGGGGAAGAGGTCGATTCACACGAGGGGCGGGGTTTTGGTCAGCATTTTTCGCACGCGTCCGGGCGGTTTCTGATAGAATGCGATTCGTTCGGTGGTTGCCGACTCGCGGCGTTGGCAAATCACTGGAGCAGCTCTGTTCCGGCAAAGAAGAAGGTGCGCGTGGATTCCAACGCTTCAAAATCGTCTCGACCTGAAACAACGGCTCCGGTGGGCGCTGCTGTGGCGACGGTATTGTGCGCTGCCCTCGGGGCGGTCTCTGCTGTCCTGCACTTTCAGGGCGTTCCACCATTTTCGCCAGCCATGCTGATTTTCAGTGTGCTCAGTTACCTCGCAGGTGCCTGCCTGCCATCGCTCAACGCTATCCAGGCTCTGCGTTCCGGAACCCTGAATGTCGATGTGCTGATGATTGTGGCGGCGTTGGGGGCGGCGATTCTGGGAGACTGGCTGGAAGGAATTGTCCTGCTGTTTCTGTTTTCTCTCAGCGGGACTCTGGAAGCCTTTGCCATGTACCGCACGACGCGGTCGATCGAGGCTCTGATTCAGCTTCGTCCCAGCGAGGCGACTCTGGTTGTTGGCGATACGGAACAGCTGGTGCCTGTTGATTCGCTGGTGCGCGGTTGTGTGCTTCGTGTGCGTCCCGGAGAACGCTTTCCGGTGGATGGGCTGATCAGCGAGGGTGAGACGTGGGCTGACGAATCCACGTTGACCGGGGAAAGTGAGCAGATCGCCAAGCCAACAGGAGCTCAGGTCTTTGCAGGCACGATCAATGGGCAGGGAAGTGTTCTGGTGACGATGACCCGCGCGGTTCAGGACACGACCCTGCAACGGATCGTCCATATGGTTCAGGAGGCGCAAGCCCAGAAGACGCCCGGGCAACGCTTCGTCGAATCGTGGCAGCAGCCGTATGTAATCGGGGTGCTTTCGTCCGCGGCCATCGTGTTTTTCGCCGCGCGGATCCTGCATCAGGATGCCTGGGGTGAGGCTTTCTATCATGCGATGGTGCTGCTGGTGGCTGCTTCGCCGTGTGCTGTTGTGGTGAGTTCTCCGGCGGTGCTGCTGTCTGCGATCGCACGCGCGGGGCGACAGGGCATTCTGTTCAAAGGCGGCGTCCATCTGGAACATCTCAGTCGTGTTGAGATCCTGGCGTTTGACAAGACGGGGACCGTGACGCTGGGACGGCCTGCGGTGACGGAAGTCTGGACGCCTGCCGAAGCCGACGTCAATCGGTTGCTCAGCCTGGCTGCGGCTGTGGAACATCACAGTGAACACCCGTTGAAAGTTCCCATTCTTGCCGAAGTCGAGCGGCGAGCGATCCGACGTTCCGAAATGTCCATGACCGAGTTTCACAGCCACACCGGGCTGGGAGTGCATGCACGTCTGGGGGACACGTGGGTCGGTATCGGTCGGGAAGGCTTGTTCGAGAGCCACGATCTGCGTTTGCCTGAGGATCTGCTGGAGACAGCTCGGCGGATGCGTGAGGCCGGCCAGACGGCGTTGCTGATTGCGACCAGCGAGCCCGGGTTGTATGGGGTGATCAGTGTGGCCGACCAGCTGCGTCCCGAGGCCGCCGGAGCTCTGGCAGCGCTTCGCCGACTTGGTCTGCGTCGAAGTGTCATTCTGACCGGTGATCACGAACGTGTCGCCCGCGCTGTGGCTCAGAAACTGGGGGCCGATGACGTGCGTGCCGGACTGCTGCCGGATCAGAAGGTCGTGGAACTGGGTCTGCTGGCAAAGTCCGGTGGTCTGGTGGCGATGATCGGGGATGGAGTCAACGACGCACCCGCACTGGCGGCCGCCAGTGTCGGTATCGCCATGGGAGGTGCGGGAACAGATGTGGCGCTGGAAGTCGCCGACGTGGTGCTGATGCGGGATGACCTGAAGGCTCTGCCACTGGCGGTCTGGATCAGTCGGCAGGCCCGTCGCCGCGTTCGTCAGAACATGACGTTTGCTTTCGCCATGATTGCTGTGCTGGTGATTTCCACGTTCTTCAGTCTGCCGCTCTGGCTGGGTGTCCTCGGGCACGAGGGCAGTACGGTGCTGGTGGTGCTGAACGGCCTGCGGATCCTGTGGGAGAAAACGCCGGACTTTACGCAGCCTGGCTGAGGATCGTGACTTCGATGGGCTGTCCGCAGCTCTGAGGTGTACAGACCGGCCAGCCTGGTGGGCTGGCCGGCTGACAACATTCCGGTTGATGACCGCGACGGGGGCCGACGTGTTCTAGTGTCGGAAGTGTCGCATGCCGGTAAAGATCATGGCGATGCCGTGTTCGTCACAGGCCGCGATGACTTCCGGGTCATTTTTTGAGCCGCCTGGTTGAATGGCTGCGCGAATGCCTGCTTTGGCTGCGGCATCGATTCCGTCACGGAATGGGAAGAATGCGTCTGAGGCGACAACGCCGCCCACGGCTCGCTCACCCGCTTTATAGGCCGCGATCATCGAGGAATCAAGACGGCTCATCTGGCCCGCGCCTGCGCCCAGCAGCATGCCGTCTTTCGCAAACACGATGGCGTTGGATTTTACGTAGCGGCAAACGGCCCACGCGAATTTCAGATCGGCCAGTTCGGCGTCCGTCGGGATTCGCTGCGTCACCACTTTCCAGTTGATGTCGGACTGTGCGAGGTCGTCGCGATCCTGGACCAGCAGTCCGCCACTGACACGGCGATAGTCCGGTGCTCCCCGATCCGCGTCGCTGAAGTCCACCTGCATCAGCCGGACATTGCTCTTCCATTTGGGTTTGGTGGTCAGAATCTCGATGGCTGCGGGGGCGTACCCCGGGGCGATGATGGCTTCGATGAATCGGCCTGGTTCGCACATCCGCTCGGCCGTGGCGGCATCCACGGTGCGGTTCAGTCCGATAATGGAGCCGAAGGCACTCACGGGGTCACCTTCATAGGCTTTGTGAAAGGCTTCAGCCAGTGTGGTGGCTACGGCACAACCACACGGGTTGTTGTGTTTGATCACGCATACCGCCGGTTGCCGATACTCTGAAACGATGGCTCGGGCGGCGTCGAGATCCAGCAGATTGTTGTAAGACAGTTCTTTGCCGTTCAGTTGCCGGGCCGTGGCCAGGGTTCCGGGGGCCGGCTGATCCTCGACGTAGAACGCGGCCTTCTGGTGTGGATTTTCTCCGTAACGCAGTTCCTGCTGGAGATGAAAGGACAGTGTCAGCCGCTGCCCGAATGCGGATTCCGGCTTGCCCGAGTTGACTGTGGCGAGGTAATCACTGATTGCTCGATCGTAGACCGCCGTCATTTCGAAGGCGGCACCGGCCAGTTGTCGTCGATAGGTTTCATCGAGCCCGCCGGTTTTGAGTTTTTCGAGCACTTCCGGATACTGGCGGGGCTGTGTCACGATCGCCACATGAGCATGATTTTTGGCCGCCGAACGCACCATGGATGGTCCGCCGATATCGATGTTTTCGACAGCTTCGTCAAAAGTCACGTCGGGCTTTGCAACCGTCTCCTGGAAGGGGTAGAGGTTTACGACGACCAGCTGAAAGGGCACAATTCCGTGGGCGGCGATGGCTGCAGCATCCGACGTCAGAGTCGGTCGTCCGAGGATGGCCCCGTGGACCTTCGGGTGCAGCGTTTTAACGCGACCATCCATGATCTCCGGGAAACCCGTGTAGGTGGTGACGTCAATCACAGGAATTCCAGCCTGTTCCAGAAACCGCCGAGTGCCGCCGGTGGACAGGATTTCAAACCCAAGCTCAGTAAGCCCGCGAACGAACGATTCAAGACCGGTCTTGTCACTGACGCTGACCAGTGCCCGAAGTGGTGCTGTATTCATAAGATCTGCTGAATATCCGTGAAGGGAGTGGCCGGAAATGGTGTGGCTGACCGACAGGTTCCGGAGTCTCCGGCAAACTGCCGGGGCCGTCCGTCAGCGTACCGTGCGAGCCCCTGCTTTTCAAATCGAACTCCCCGCGGCTTCGCAGTCTGCCACAGAGGAATTGTCCACTGTGGAAGAACCCGCAGAGTCCTCCGGCAGCAGGTCAGGCCGTCAGCCCAATGCCGGGCGGCCACCGGAACGCAGTACCGCTTCTGCGCGGCTGATCACATCCGCCTCAATCCCGCTTTCGCGCATATGGGAAAGGGTGCGGTCGATGTCGTAGGGAACTCGGCGGAATTCCACCTGTCCGCGGTCGATGATTGCGTAGGAGGCGCGCGGGTCACCGTCTCTGGGCTGACCAACGCTACCGGGATTAATGACCTGCATTCCATCCAGCTGCAGCTGCATGGGCACATGCGTATGACCAACACAGATGAAGTCTGCCTGGACGTGTTCCAGTCGTTGAGCCCATTGTTCGGCTGAATCGGAGAGATATTCGTCCAATGGGTCGCGTGGGGTGGCATGAACCATCAGAAACCGAAGATCTCCGAGGACCAGTTGTCGAGTCACCGGCATGCGTGCCAGCCATGTCAGGTCCGCATCCCCCAGCACCGAAAAATGATGTGGTCGCATGGCTGCTGCGATAGTGCGGTAGGTTCCTGCCGGGCGCATGGCCACTCGTTGCGCAACCGAATGGTCATGATTACCACGGACGATCGCACTGGCATTTCTGCGAACCCATTCGATACAGGGCACTGGATCGGTGGCGTAATCGACAACATCTCCGAGGAACAGGCAGGCATCAAATCGCTCGTTGATCGCCGACAGGGCGGGCCAGTTGGAGTGGATGTCGGCAATCAGCAGGATTCTCATCTCCGCACCTTTCGCTGCCTTCGGTTCGCCATGAGTCCTTTGCAGTGTCGGATCTGATGGAGCCTTCAGTTGTTCAGTGTTCAGCACGAGTGTCGTAGGGATGAGCGACACCATCACGACCGATTTGTATCGTATAAGTCCGGCCGTCCGGGGCAACGCGTGCGAGGATCCACTGACCTTCACAGTCGGCTGTCGTGCCATCATTGGCGATAAAGTCCCGCGGTGCCTGCAGTGATGGATCGAGGTCGACGTTGCGGTGCAGCTGAAACCAGTTTTTCAGCGATGCGACTTCTCGCAGGGTCTTGAGGGTCGATTCTGCACCACCTTTTTTCGGACCATTGCACATGACAGCCGTCACCGGATCGACTGCCAGGACCAGCGCGGGGTTGTTACTGACCGGAAGGCCGTGATGTGTGACCATGAACAGGTCGATCTTTCCGGCGGGATTGCGTGGGGTGACCATGCGGGCTTCGACGTTCCATGTCAGGTCGCCACAGGTCAGGTAGCGAAACTGTCCGAACGTGAATAACAGTGAAAGGCTGGCGGCGTTGTCACTGGGATCGTCTGGTTGTGGCTGATGGCGGTCGGCAAACGGATTTTCCGGACCTTCGCCGGTGATGACTTCCCGACTGGCCGAGAGTACGCGCGCCTTCAGGGGAGTTGCGGCGGATCGAAGTTTCAGATACTGCCCGGCCTTCAGCGGCCGTGACTGATTCTGCGAGGCGGAACGGTAGGCAGCAATCCGATCCTGGTAGCCGGGGTCTTCTGCCAGCGTGTCCGGGATACCTCGATCCCAGAACTGACCGACACGAAAACTGGCAGCCAGCGCCGCATGATTGCCATAATGATCCAGATGCCAGTGGGAAACCACGGCATGATCAATGCCCTTCAGTCCCGCCACATCGCGGGCCACATTCAGAATACGATTCAGGTCGCGTCCCTGATTGTCCGGGTAGCCGGAGTCGATCAGGATGGATTCGCCTTCCGGGGTTACCAGCAGATTGGCCGCTCCCCCTTCCACGTCAATGAAGTAGATATCCAGGGTTCCCGTTTTCTGATCGCCATGAACTGTGCCGACCGGAAGTACGATGCCGGCAAACAGACAGACAAGGACACTGAGTCGCGGGTGAGACATGGCGAGTACTTTCTGAAACGGGTGCTTTCTGAGGGATCAGGATGCCCGACGACATTCCTGTGGTCGGTTCGAGCACACGAAGCTTTTGTGCTTCGTATTTATCCCCGGAGGTCGCTTCGGAGCAGCGTCGTACGAAGGCAACAAGTTTGATCTGACGACCGAGCTGATCTGGTTTTCAAAATGTGACAGGTGTTGTACTGAACTTAATGCGGCGCGGTTTCCGATGGGGAAATCTTCGGCTGTGGCGTTGTCAGCAGTGATACGACAATCAGCGTCAGAAATCCGAGGGGAATTGTCAGGATGCCGGGTTGGCTGAACGGCACAATCGCGTCGGCCGCATCCAGTCCGTACACGCGGGCATAGGATTCGCCGCTTAAGAGTACCCAGGTCATGGACGACACCATGCCGACTACGATGGCAGCAACGATGCCCTGTTTTGTGACCCGAGGCCAGAACAGAATCATCACCAGAGACGGCAGGTTGGCTGAGGCCGCGACACTGAAGGCCCAGCCCACCAGAAACGTGGGATTCATTTTCTGAAAGAGGATTCCCAGCACAATGGCGATGGCGCCGACGAAGACAGAGGAGATCCGAGCCACCCGGACTTTTTCAGAATCCGACATCTTCCAGCGGAGCACGCTGCTGAGCAGATCGTGGGTCACTGCTCCGGCCGCGGCAAGGATCAGGCCGCTGACCGTTCCGAGGACAGTGGTGAATGCGATCGCAGAGATCGCGGCGAACAGCCACGTATTCATGCCTTTTGCCAGCAGAGGCGCCGACATGTTTTCATCGCTCACGTCCAGCTCTCCACTGGTCATGGCCCCCAGTCCAAGGTACAGAGTCAGGACGTAGAAGAAGCCAATGCTGGCGATCCCCACGATGGTACTCTTGCGGGCACTTCCGGCATCCTTCACGGTGTAGTAACGAATCAGAATGTGCGGCAGTGACGCTGTGCCGCAGAAGAGTGCCAGCATCAGCGAGAGAAAGTTGATCTTGTCAGTAAATTTCTCGCTGCGAATTCCACGAAACGTCGGGTGCTCTCCGGGACGCAGCACCTGACCACCGGGAGTGATTTGCGGATAAAACACAGTGGTTGTGCTGCCATCCGCGTGTGTCAGTTTTTCGTTTCTCCACAGCACCACCTGACTTTGCTGCAGTGTGCGAAAGAACTCAATGGGTGATAACGGTCCGGTTTTCTGCACGCCGCCCGGCAGTTCTGTCAGGTATCCCACCGGATGCAGTTCGGGTTCGCCCTTCTTTGTGCCTTTAGGCAGACCGTTCACCAGCTTTCTGCCTTCACTTGTCGTTGTCAGCGTCTGTGCTTCGGACAGGATCCAGTCCGCGTCAGGTTGCTCTGAGCTGCGACGACTGAGCCAGACCGTAACTTCTGCCGTGGCGGTATTGCGGAGTCTTACGAAGGATTCTTTGGCCTTGTCCCAGCCATCCTCTGCCGGCAGCACCTGAGTGTCAGCCAGACCACCAACGGAACCATCATTGTCTGTGAAATCGGCATGAGCGATTGTCAGTCGCGCGAACTTGTGGCCATCGGCTCCACCGTCCGCCACTTCCAGTCCGCGCTGCAGAATCATCCATGTGAGAATTGCGCTGAAGACGACCAGCAAGGCCCCTTTCAGAAACTGCACCCACGTGGTGGAGACCATTCCGGCGGTGACCACAATCAGAATCACGACTGTGCCGACCATCACCACGCCAACCCACTGTTCGAAGCCCAGCAGCGGTGTGACCAGAGCCCCTGCACCGACCATTTGAGGGATCAGATAGAAGACACTGACGACAAGTGTGCTGATGCCTGCGGCAAGTTTGATACCTCGGGAATTGAACTGGGCATCAAGGGCATCGGCGAAGGTGAACTTCCCCAGGCGCTTCATGGGTTCGGCGACCACAAACAGCGCCACGATCCAGCCGGCCAGGTAGCCAATCGAATACAGAAACCCATCGTATCCATAGAAGGCAATCATGCCACAGATACCGAGGAACGAGGCTGCGGACAGATAGTCACCGGCAAAGGCAATCCCGTTGACGAACCACGGGATCTGGCCGTGCGCTGCGAAGTAGCCTTCGGACGACTTTGCTTTCCGGCCCAGCCAGAAACTGAATCCCAGCGTGAATCCGACGAACAGAAAGAAGATGGCAATTGCCTGCCATGAAGATTCGTAAATCATGCCTGAGGCTCCTGATCTTCGGAGGACCGTGACAAGTCGCCGCACAGCAGACCGTAAAGAGCAGAGAGCACAACGGCGCCGACGATGAGGGCAAATCCGTACACAATGGCCACATTCAGCCCTGAGATCAGGGTGAATTCCATGCTGTTCGGCGCAAAGGCGTTGATCGCCACAAAGCCACCGTACAGCAACAGGTACACTGCGAACAGAATCAACCCGGAGCGGGAACTTCCGGACGCCATAGTATTGACCTTTGAAAAAACCAGGCGATGAATACGAAACCGGCGTTGCTGATCCAGCCACCGAGGCCTGAAGAAAGTGGTCACCGGGCCGGTGTCAGGACCGGCCTCGTGTGACGGACTGGGCCTGTTTTGCCGAAGCCCATTCCAGCGTATGAAGCCTGCGTATCAGACGTAGGGTGTCAGCAGACGAAAGTTCGGCCGTTCATCCAGCCATTTGGCAATGCGGTCTGTTCGGGACAGTGCCACGGGAATGAAGTCCAGAGCCTGCTGCAGGCGATCGTTGGGCTCAGCACAGCTGAAGCGGAGGAACCCACCACCGGCCTCCCCAAAACACTCGCCCCCAAGGCAGGCGACGCCGAACTGGTCATCAGCGGCTTCAAGGAAGTACAGAGCCAGTCCGTGGCTGGTAATTCCCAGCTGATTGCAGACGGGTTTTACGCAGGGAAACACGTAGAAGGTGGCGGTTGGATCCAGAGAACTGAAGCCAGGGATGCGATTCAGGCCGTCGGTGAGCAGGACCACCTTTTCGCGAAAGCGGAGCATGGTCGCGTCACGTTCGCTGGAATCCTGGTCAAGCGCCGCGCGGCCAGCCAGCTGCACGATCGGCGGTGTGCAGGACAGGGTCGTGTTGATCATTTTGCTGATCGCGTCGGTGATTTCGCGTGATGACGCGCAGAATCCCAGTCGCCAGCCGCTCATCGAATAGGACTTGCTGAAAGTGTAGGCCGCGACACACTGGTCCAGCATTCCGGGCTGTGCCAGCAAGGAGTGATGCTGACCTTTCCAGATCATGTGACAGTAGGGCTCATCACTGAAGACGGCCACATTGCGTCCACGAATCAGGTCGGCAATGTCCCTCAGGTCCTGCTCAGTGGTGATGCCCCCTGTGGGGTTGTGCGGCGAATTCAGAAAAATACCGCGAGGCGCGGGGTCGGTATTCAGGAAGTCTTCAATGTCCGAAACCTGTGGGCGAAATTCTGTTTCCTGACGCAGTGGCTTCAGGACGGCACGTGCACCCCGCCGCTGAATGTTGGGAATGTAGGTGGGAAAATGTGGACTGAACACCAGGCAGCCGTCACCCGGATTGAGAAACGCTTCACAGAAGAACTGTTCGAAGACCTTCGCGCCCGGCCCCACAGCGATGTTTTCGCTGGCCACGGGGATGGAGAATTCGCGGCTGAGAAATCTCGCGGCCGCATCCCGGAATTCCGGAATGCCCGGTGAGGGGCAGTAATGTGACTGATTATCGCGGATCGCCTGCAGCCCCGACTGAATGGCCGAGGCCGTGCTGTTGAAGGGGCTGTCACCGATTTCCAGTTCGACAACATCTTTTCCGGCGGCCTTCAGCTTTCTGGCGGCTGCCAGCACTGTAAAGGCGGTTTCCACGTTCAGAGATTTCGCAAATTCACTCAACTGAGCCGACATAACCGGTTCCTTCTCCTGCGGGTCAGTACGCAGGTCCTGTTGCCATACAAAAGACCGCCTCCCGGGAAAGCGGTTCAGAGTCTTATGTCCTGAGCAACCACACTTACCAACACGTTCCGGGAATTTTCACAGAATGCTCTGTGTGAGACTTCCGGAATATGATGATGGCCGCAGGAAATGGAAGCGTCTTCGCACAGAATGCCGTCAGGCCCGACAACGTCGCTGGTGCAACCTCCCGGATTTTCCGAAGATATCTGTGAGGCAGGGATGCAGTGGGCTTTACGTCGTGCCGGGTTTCCGGACGACGTCGTGATGCCACTGACGACGATCACCGGGGCGTTTGCAGCACACACCGACGTCGAACAGGTGAAAACCTGAGTTGTGGATATCAGACGGGTTTTCTGTGTTCCGGAGCACGGAGCTGTGTTCCGACAGTTCACCCGCGCTGTGTCGATCATTAGGGCAAATGTGAGACGATGAAGCAACTGATCCGGCGAAATTCCTCCGAAACACCGGGAAAACGGCTGATTCGAAGGCTCTGTCGTGTCACCTGGTCCGCAGAAAACGCTGAATGTGCTGAAGTTCCCCGGAAATCTGCCAACATCCACGAGATCACTACGTATTTCAGACGGACTTGCTGAGAACTCTTACAGGACAATCCCTCCGGATGATTTCGGAAGTGGATGACGGAACCGGCTGATGATCGAAACTCGAAATCTGACAAAACGTTACGGCAATCTGATCGCTGCCAACGACATCACTCTGAAGCTTGACCAGGGAGATGTGTTCGGTTTCATCGGTCCCAACGGGTCCGGAAAAACCACCACCATGCGCATGATCGCCACTCTGCTGGCCCCCGATCACGGCGAAGCCTACGTCTGTGGTAAGTCCATCTACACGGATCAGGAGGAAATCCGGCGATTAGTGGGTTTCATGCCGGACTTTTTCGGTGTCTACGATGACATGACGGTCATTGAGTATCTTGAGTTCTTTGCGGCGACTTATCGCATTGACGGAAGTCGCCGCCGCAAGGTCGTGGAGGAAAAGCTGGAGTTGGTGGACATGGCCTTCAAACGGGATGCCATGGTCAACGAATTGTCACGGGGTCAGACACAGCGAATCGGACTCGCCCGAACCCTGCTGCATGATCCGCAGGTGCTGCTGCTGGATGAACCCGCCAGCGGTCTGGATCCCCGGGCCCGCATCGAGATTCGTAATCTGCTGCGACGGCTGGGTGAAATGAAAAAGACGGTGATTGTCAGCAGTCATATTCTCCCGGAACTGGCGGATGTCTGCACACGCGTCGGGATGATTGAGAAGGGGCACATGATCGTTGACGGCAATGTGGCGGAAGTCATGCGGAAGGCTCGTCAGCGGATCCTGCTGCACATCCGCGTGAAGGATCGCACCGACTTTGCCGCTTCACTGCTGGAGCAGCAGGACAGCGTGGAAAAGGTGTCCATCAGTCGGGACGCCCAGATTGAGGTGACTCTGAAGCCGGATGTGGAAGACTACAGCGACCTGCCCACCGCACTGGTTCAGAGCGGCATGGCCATCACGCTGTTCCGCGAGGAAGAAGTCAATCTGGAAACCGCCTTCCTGCAGCTCACCAAAGGGCTTGTGCAGTGAACTTCTGATCGCAGCCCCGCGATTGCGGACAGGATCGGTACCGACCACTCTTTCA
>CAIYBH010000444.1 GCA_903924405.1 uncultured Planctomycetaceae bacterium
CACCTCTAATGGCGGAAATCCCTTCCGTGCCTTCGCGTTCCTCGGCAAGTCCTCGGTCAATCAGACCATCGCCGCAGGGGAGCGTTACACCATTGCCTCCGCATCCGATGCCTCGGTCATCAGCAGTGACCTGTATGTCGATCACAATCTCGACAACACTTTTGACCTGATCGCCCCCGCCACCGGCGGGGCACCTCTGCCGACAAACACAACCAACAAGACCGATCAGAATGCTGCGGAACTGAAACCACGCTGCACCCTCGACCTGATTCATCCGGACCATAATCTCGGCTTCCTGATGGTTGATCAGGCGGGCAATCAGACGAACACAGCCGGGGCCTTCCTGGAGACACTGCAAACGTATCAGGGCAACACGCCGATGACCGATCTGCGGGCTGGTGATTTCGCAATGTCGGGGCAGGAAGGTTTCGATCTGGTCCTGCAGCGTCGTGCCAATCCGAACATGCCGTCTCTGAACCACGGAGCGGTCGCTGGAGAGGACCCGAATCCGTGGGTGGATGTCGACATTCTCAAGGTGCAGTTCCGTGATCTGGCGATCAATGACGGCGACATGTCGACGGAACTGCAGCAGAATCGTCTGCCGAATATCACCAGCGAAGAGCGCGCTGAACCACTCAGCGACAGCACGCGAGCACTTTTCTCTGCACCTCCGCCGGCGAACCTGCGCTACAACACCATTTCCAGAACCAACAGCAACACCTCCGCCTCCGGCTTCACCCTGTGGCAGGCCCACTTTGATCGCGACTATGCCTCGTCCGGGGAACTGCTCAGCCTGCCGTTGTGTGGTCCGGGAAAACTGACCTCGATGATCGCCCGACTGGGAGATTCACCGACACTGCAAGCCACTCCACCCGGAGCCACCAATCCCACGCCGGCTCTGCTGGTCGCCGCCGCTTCGAAGATTCTGCAGGCAGATTTCCCGAATGACAATGGACAGTCCGATGATATCAATCGCGCCCGAGACAACCGTTGGTATCGCCTGCTGCAGTTCGTGGAAGTACCTTCCCGCGTCCATCGGATGCTGGGCAACTATGTGGCTCTGGATCGAGTCCCCGGGAAACTGAATCTGAACACGCTGCGGCATTGGGAAGTGTACGCCGGACTGATTGATAACCCGATTCTGCTGGACAAGGATGTCACCACGGCCGCTACCAGTCGTGTCACAGTGGATCGCACACCGAATTCCAGCGGCACCGCAGTCAACCGCGATCGCTGGCAGGAACTGCTGCTGTCGCGTGACGGGGGCCCCACAGTCACATGGGATCCGGTCACTTCCACCGCGAAAAATGTCCTGCTGCCCGGCACCGCTAAAGCCCGCCCGTTCCGGTCGCTCGGCTACCGCCGTCCGGCGACAGCCGCTCTTGAAGCGGACAATGGACAGGAAGCCACCATACTGAGAACTCAGCGGGATGACGTCCTGGACGGCGATCCCACAACCAACCGCAACTGGCTGGAAGTCAATGACGCCAACCAGCACAAAAATCCTCGTCCAACCAGCCTGATGCACCAGCATCAGGTGCTGTCAAAGATCATGAACAACACGACCACCGTCAGCAACACCTTCATCATCTACGCCACAGCAGGGTACTTTGAAGCGGTGGAGCATGAAGTGGGAGGGCAGGGCACGGGCCTGTACCGGATCGGCTCACGCATCGACCTGGACACCACAACTGGCAAACCCAATGAAAATCCCGGCTGGCAGCAGCGAGCCGTGTTCATCATCGACCGCACCGAAGCGTTCAAAGCCTATGACCCCGGAACCGGGGATTTTGACTGGAAGCGACTGGTGAAAGCCACCGCGGTGATTGAATAATCTCCTGTGTTCAGAAAAGGGGCTTTTCCGATGCGCCAGCGATTCAATACCAACCCGAAGCGCTAGCGAGGAACAAATCACAGACGGACTCGAAA
>CAIYBH010000445.1 GCA_903924405.1 uncultured Planctomycetaceae bacterium
ACTCGCGCGGTGAAGGCGGTGAATTCGTATGTGACGAAGACACTTGAACGCTGGCAGAGTGAGAATTTGTTTGCGGCCGTGTCGGGAACAGAGTCGTGCAATCGATCGTGGATTTCTTTCGCTCCACTGCCGCTCAAATAGCGGTCATACAACGAACGCTCCGGAATCGGTTAAGCCGGTGCCGTGTCTGAAGGTCTGCGCAGAGATGCCCCAAATCGACCATTTTGGATAGAAAAAACGGAATCGCACATACCTTTCGGTCGTTGAACAGACCGGCAGTCGCTGATTGTGAAAAACAAAAACATTTCACGCTCAGCCACGGGCGTGGTGCGCAATGCAGGCTAGCCGTGTTTCCGCAGTTTGCCATTTGACGCCCCTGTCATCGCATAACCGTTTACAGGTCGATCTGATCAGGATTACGGAAGGCGCCGAAGCACTCAGCAAACCTGCTGATCGGGCGGAGCCGTTCATTGGCGTCACGCAGGAGCAGAACTCCTGCATCGGACGTGATCATTTCTCCGTTGAATTCGGCGACAATTTCTCGCCAACCGCGGGGCTGGAACGGGAGCGCAGTCGTGTTACACTCTGTCATTACAGGACCTCCGTGTGTTGTCGCTGGAAAGCGATCTGTACAAATTACTTACGACAATTCCGGGAGTCCTGTGTGCTTGCGATGGGAGAAATGCGGGCTAACCGGCACGCAAACCAGTCTTGAAAAGGACCTGACGATGACTCAATGGCCTCTGTTGACAATCTCCACTCTGATTCTGCTGTCGCATTCGGGAGTTGCATCAACAGCCTGCATGGCAACAGATCCCGAATTTCAGCTTCTCTGGCCACAGGGTGCCCCGGGAGCGATGGGCGACAATGATGCTGATCGTCCCGGACTATGGATTTATCCGGCCGAAGTAAACGCAAACGGTGCCGCCGTGATTATTTGTCCCGGGGGAGGCTATGCCGTGCACGCCACGGATCACGAAGGCGTCCAGCCGGCTCGCTACTTCAACAGCATCGGCGTTACCGCGTTTGTGCTGCGCTACCGACTGTCTCCCTATCGACATCCTGTCCCATTGCAGGACGCACAACGGGCTCTGCGTTACGTCCGTCAGAATGCGGCACAGTTTCAGATTGATCCGCATCGCGTGGGCATCATGGGCTTTTCTGCCGGCGGTCATCTGACTTCCACCGCCGTCACTCATTTTGATGCCGGTCAGCCAACTGCCGAAGACCCGGTGGATCGCCAAAGCTGCCGACCTGACTTTGGCATTCTGGGTTACCCGGTTGTCAGCCTCATCGCCGAATACGCACATCGGGGCTCCGCAAAAAACCTGCTGGGCGAAAATCCCACAGACGAGCAACTGAAAGGTCTCTCGAATGATCTCCATGTCACAAAGGAAACTCCGCCCGTATTTCTGTTTCATACATCTGCAGATACCGGGGTTCCACCAGAACACAGCCTCGCATTCTATGCGGCCTGTCACAAAGTCGGTGTTCCTGCAGAACTGCACATTTATCAGCAGGGTCCCCACGGCGTCGGTCTGGCCTTTGAACACCCTGCCCTGCAGAACTGGATCGGCGCGGCCGGAACATGGCTGCGACAGAATGCCCTGCTGGCAGTCGGCGAACGCCAGGAAGTCAAAGGCACGATCACAAGAAATGGCCAGCCCGTGAAATGGGGCTCCGTCGCACTCAAACCAGCCAGTCCCAATGCTCCCGTCGGCTGGGCGATGGTGGTTGGCGGAAAATTCAACATTCCCAAAACCGCTGGGCCGCTTCCCGGCGACTACGAAGTCGTCGTCACGGATATGGGAGCCGTCGCGCCCGGTCCGACCACCGCAGGCGCCGTACTCCTGCCCGGCAAATACTCTGTCACAATCACCCCGGATGTCAATGAATTCCAACTGGATTTCCGTGAGTAATGGCATGCAGAAACCATCAAGGCAGCCGCCGGAAGAGTCTGCCGAACTGATTGACTCTGCAGACTCAGTGAATGAGGCGGACCGTCCCCGCAGCCGCTCGTCACGGACCCAACAAGGTTCCCTGCCAAAGCGACTCAGACAACTGATCCAGCGAATACCGGCCGCCCCGGCTACCGTTCTGGTTCTGTGCGTTCGCGTTTATCAGTTGGCCATCAGCCCCTGGCTGGGAAGGCACTGCCGATTCTACCCTTCCTGCAGTCAGTACTTCATACTTGCCGTGCAGAAACGCGGTGCGATGCGTGGTGCTGTTCAGGGCGTCAAACGCATTTGCCGCTGTCATCCATGGCATCCCGGTGGCTATGACCCACCGTAGCCACGTGTTGCAGGATCATGGGATGCGGCCACGCAATGCCCGTCATAAAGAAAGCCCGGTATCGATAAGTTCGATACCGGGCTTTTTGGTTCAGACAGAAAACTGTCCGGGTAACTGCTGTTCAGGAACTTCTTACTTGCCGGCAGCCACTGCAGCCTGAGCCGCAGCCAGTCGGGCAATCGGAATTCGTCGCGGAGAACAGCTGACGTAGTTCAGGCCGATTTCGTGACAGAAGTACACCGACTTTGGATCGCCGCCGTGCTCACCGCAAATACCGATCTTCAGATCGCTGCGAGTTGAACGTCCGTCCTGAACGGAAGTCTTCATCAGACGACCAACGCCAGTCTGGTCAATGGTCTGGAATGGGTCGGCCGGTACAATGTCATTCTCGGTATAGTAACCGATGAAGGACTTGTAGTCGTCGCGGCTGATACCAAGGCAGGTCTGAGTCAGGTCATTGGTACCGAAGCTGAAGAATTCTGCAGTCTGGGCGATTTCTGCAGATGTCATAGCAGCTCGTGGCACTTCGATCATCGTGCCGACCATGTAATCCACCTTCACGCCCTGCTCTGCAAAGACCTTTTCTGCGGTCTCGCGAATGATAGCCGTCTGGTTATCAACTTCCGTCTTGTAACCAGCCAGCGGAATCATGATTTCCGGATGACAGTGCACTCCAGCCTTCTTGACGGCACAGGCCGCTTCGATAATTGCACGTGCCTGCATCGCGGTGATTTCCGGATAAACGATACCAAGGCGGCAACCGCGATGACCCAGCATCGGGTTTGATTCCTTCAGCTCGTCTACACGACGATGAACCTGCTCTTCAGACACACCGAAGATCTTTGACAACTTGCCTGACAAGGTCGGATCTTCGTGAAGGTGATGCTCAGACAGGAATTCATGCAGCGGCGGGTCCAGCAGGCGAATTGTTACAGGACGATCACCCATTGTCTTAAACAGGTGGGTGAAGTCATCTCGCTGGAACTTCAGCAGCTTGGCCAGTGCCTTCTCGCGGTCAGCCTTTGCTGTTGCAAATATCATCTCGCGCATTTCGTCCAGATGATCAAAGAACATGTGTTCAGTTCGGCACAGACCCACACCTTCGGCACCCAGCTTCACAGAAGCTTCAGCGTCGGCAGATTCTGTGTTGGCTCGAACCTTCAGTGTGCGATACTGGTCGGCCCATGTCATGAGCTGAGCATAACGGCCGTAGATTTCGGACTGCTCCGGCTTCAGCTTGCCCATCAGCACGTCCATCACTTCCGACGGACTGGTTTCGATCTTGCCGGCGAAGACTTCGCCAGTGAAACCGTCTACAGAAATCCAGTCGCCTTCCTTCAGCACCTTTCCGGCCACAGTGACTGTGCCAGCTTCGTAGTCGATGTTTAGCTTGTCGCAACCGCAAACGCAGGTCTTGCCCATCTGGCGACTGACCAGAGCCGCATGCGAAGACGCTCCACCGAATGCCGTCAGAATACCCTTGGCGACCTTCATCCCGCGAAGGTCTTCCGGGCTGGTTTCTTTACGAACCAGAACCAGCTGCAGGTTGTTGTCTGCATTCCAACGCTCTTCGGCATCAGATGCATGGAAGACAATCTGCCCGGTCGCAGCACCGGGTCCCGCATTGATCCCTTTCGCCAGAAAATAATCGGCCTTCACTGCCGCATCCTTGGCTGCCGGATTGAAGATCGGCTGCAGCAACTGATTCAGGTCGTCTGCCGGAATACGTCGCTTTTCCAGAGCCGTCTTTGCATCGATCAGACCTTCGTTCACCAGGTCAACGGCGATTCTCACCGCCGCGAAGCCTGTTCTCTTGGCATTTCGAGTCTGCAGCATCCAGACCTTGCCACGCTGAACCGTGAATTCAATGTCCTGAACTTCCTTGTAGTGCTTTTCAAGGATGCGACCAATATCGTCCAGCTGCTTATAGGCAACTGGCATGTCTTTGCCCAGCGTCTCTTCGATTCGCAGGGGTGTACGAGTTCCCGCGACGACGTCTTCGCCCTGAGCATTAATCAGGTAGTCACCGCAGAATCCCGGCAGACCGACAGAACAGTTGCGTGTCAGGCCTACTCCGGTCGCACAATCGTCGCCCAGATTGCCGAAGACCATCGCCTGAACGTTAACCGCTGTACCCCAGTCATGCGGAATACCGTACTGACGGCGATACACCAGAGCCCGGTCGTTCATCCAGCTTCCGAATACCGCACCAATGCAGCCCCAGAGCTGTTCCATTGGATCTTCCGGAAAATCAATGCCCTTGTGCTTTTTGATCACCTCTTTGAACTGCACGACGATCTTCTTCAGAGCGTCAATCGTCAGATCCTTCTCATGCTCCACTCCGGCGTGTGCCCGAGCGTGCTCAAGAATCTCTTCGAAATGGTCCGGATCGTTCTTCGATTCCGGCTTTAGCCCCAGAACCACGTCGCCGTACATCTGAATCAGACGACGGTAGCTGTCCCACGCAAAGTGCTCATTGCCAGACTGCTTAATCAGCGCCTGAACAACCTTTTCGTTGATCCCAATGTTCAGAACCGTGTCCATCATGCCCGGCATCGATTCACGGGATCCGGAACGGCAGCTGAGCAGCAGCGGGGTAGTTGCATCACCGAACTTTGCCCCCATGATCGCTTCAGCATTGGCAATTGCCGCGTTGACCTGAGCCTTCAGTTCGGGTGGATATTGCTTTGAATTCGCGTAGAAATACGTGCAGACTTCCGTAGTGATCGTAAATCCCGCCGGTACCGGCAGACCAATGCGGCTCATCTCCGCCAGATTTGCGCCCTTGCCACCCAGCAGTGGCTTCAGCGTTGCATCGCCCTCAGCCTTGCCATCACCAAACGTATAAACGTACTTCATTGAATCAACCCTGTGAAGAAATTCGGCCGTGAAATGTCACGGCCAACCGCAAACGCATTCAAACTGCAACGGATCGATGTTTCACTGTGTTTTTCGCAGTGGACGTGCACCAAATCCCCGAACTTCGGCACCTGCTGAACATGCCACAGTATGACCTGCCGCAATCAGTGCCATGTACTGCCGACTGCGCGCAACCCGATCGGCGCTGCGGCATGGCAGGAATTCGGCAAACACGGTAACAATGACTGCCCGAAACTGCAAGCTGTTTTCCAACAAGGGCATATTTACCCACATCCATCGAAATCAACGCCGATTTCTCGCCGATTCCGCGTCTTTTTCACGGGGTTTTCACGAGTTTTTAACTTCCTCGCACAGCCCACACCGATTCCTGGGCTCCGCCTGCTCCTACCGATTGACCCACTCGGATTTTCCATAATCCCACCGCACAAAACCACGATTTCTGACGGATCTCCCCCGCCGCAGGGATATCATGAGTGCCAGGCGACTTCGCTCGCCCCCCGTGACTGTCCGTCTCCGGAACCCCTCAATGCCCCATTCCGAAAGCGATAATCTTAACGATTTCGATTTCCACCTGCTGGGGCTGCCCATCGCAGAAGACGGACACGCCGTTCGATCCCGCGAACCCTTCGAACTGCTTGTGACGCAGTTTGTCGATGAACTTCGCAAAGGTGAAAAGCCGTCCATCGAACTCTACGCAAAACGCTTCCCTCCGCATGCCGAACGTGTTCGCGATGTCTTCCCCGTCCTCGCCATGCTCGAACACGCCCGCATCGATAAAGAAGCACGCTCCATTCGACAGAATATGCCCGGATCCATCCCCTTCACCCGACTCGGAAACTGTGAACTGCTGCAGGAACTGGGACGCGGTGGCATGGGAGTCGTTTTCCGAGCCCGAGATCTCAGCTCGGGACATATGGTGGCGGTGAAGGTACTTCCATGGCGAGTGTCCGTCGTGCCGGAATGGGTCGCTCGCTTCGAACGCGAAGCCCGAACCGTGCAGCAACTGCACCACCCCGCCATCGTGCCCGTCTTCCGCTATGGACAGGAAAACGGCTATTGCTTTTTCGTCATGAAACTGATCCACGGCGCCAGCCTCGACCGCGTGATCCGCTCTCTTGGGGCAGCCTCCACTGCAGGCCTCGATCTCCAGGAACTTATACCCGTCACCAACACCCCGAGTTCAGCTGACACCGCTTCTGCGATCACTCTGCCAAAGCAACAACCTACCGCCAGCACCCAAACGTCCCTTCGGCTCACACCCGCTGCATGGCAGGAATTTGCCCGAATCGGCCTCCAGGCAGCTCACGCTCTTCACGCCGCTCATTCTGCCGGAATCTGCCACAACGACATCAAACCGGGAAATCTACTGCTGGAGAATACCGGTCATGTCTGGGTCACAGACTTCGGACTCTCCCAGCCAATCTCCACACCACCAACACCCCGCGTCTCACACCCGGCCAATGCACAAAGCATCCTCGGCCCAATGACTCGCAAAGCTCAGGCTCATGTCCCCGACATCTCCAGCCACTCCTGCGGGGGTACTCTGAAATATATGGCCCCTGAACGATTGCTGGGACAACAGTCGGAAGCCGCAGACCTCTATTCACTCGGTGCAACACTTTATGAACTTTGCCTGCAGTGCACACCGTTTGATCACGAGCAGCGCGACCAGCTGCCCCAGATGATCCTCGAACAACCCCCAATGGCACCCAGCGACCTCTGCCGTGATTTCCCCCGTGGACTCGAAACCATCATCCTGAACTGCCTCGAAAAAAATCCGGCCAACCGCTACGCCACCGCCCAGCAATTGATCCATGACCTCCTCCGATTTACCCGCGGACACCGCATCCGTCGCACTCGTTCCAACTGGCTGTCGGCAGGAGTTCACAGACTTCGCAATCTGTTCCGATAATCAACCCGGACCTGCATCGGAAGAAACTCAAACTCTGCGAACAAATTCACGAAAACTCAGAAGGCTGCTGCGATCACCCCTCTGCATCCGCCCAGAGCCATGCTCTGGTTTCGAGGTGGTATCGCCACACGGTCACCCGTACTGTAACCTTCGCAGGAAAACACGATCACCCTCTGATCTTTCTGCGGTCACTATCAGGTTCCTTCGCGGTTCACTTTTCAGGAACTTACTGATGCCCACAGAATTTCAACCCGTCAGGGTCGGTGTCATTGGGACGGGCCGTTTTGGCCGATTGCACGCACTCACACTCGCCGGCCTCACCGAATTTCAGCTCGTCGCCATCGTGGGACGCCGGCCCGAATACCCCCAGCCTCTGAAGTCAGAATTGCCCGACGTTCCCTACTGGTCCAGCCTGACAACAGCCATCTCACAATCCGGTGCCGAAGCGTGGGTCGTTGCCTGCACCACGTCCGCTCATATCGACATCACTCGCACTCTGCTGGAAGCAGGGCTCACGGTCCTCCTCGAAAAACCCCTCGCGGATTCTCTGACAGATGCCCTCAGCCTGCAGCCCCTTGTCCTCCCGGATTCCCGCAACCTGATGCTGGGACATATCCTGCTGTTCAACAGCGAATTCCAGCAACTGCAACTGGAAGTGGCCACTCGTGGCAAACTCTCCTATGTGGATTGTGTCCGCCACCGCCCCGCTTCCATCCCCGCTGCCTTTCCCGGCGAAACACCACTGGAATCCACAATGGTGCATGACCTGTACTGCCTGCAGACGCTGACAAATCGGGAACAACCTCAGTCGCTGACTGCCATCAAACACCATAATCCAGATGGCGCCACAGACATCGTTCATGCCCGCCTGCAATGGCCAAATGGACTCATCGCAACCTGCACCGCCTCTTTCCTCACCCCCGCCGGAATGCCACCACGCGGGTTTGATCGAATGGAAGTCTTCGGCGATGGCTGGGCAGCACGCATTCAGCCCAACCCACGCCCCATCGACGTCTGGGCAGAATCTGCCGTCTGGCCCATGGCCCTGGAAATTCGCACAGCCGCCAACGGACCCACAGGTATGCTGGCCGAGGAATTGAGAACCTTCTGCCGCGTCGTCCGCCGATCCGCCGATGTTCCCATCGGAGCCCGCTACGCGGATGCCCTGCAGGTCCAGCAATGGATCGAAACGCTCGCTCACTCCGCTGGACTCACCCTCCGACACTCATAGCCTAAGGCCTGCAACACGCCACGGACGGAGGCATAATCACCGTCGTCCCGGATCCCGAAGGATGCATGAAGTGCCACGGGAGCAGTGGCCTGCAGTGCCCGCTATCCCTACAGAACAGAATCATATGCAAGGAGCACCTGCCAGGGTGTCATCGGACTGGCCATCCGCCATGTTCTAAAAACCCGCCGGACTGAATCCCGGCAGGGCCGTGTCTGGCAAAGGATCTCGCGTTGAGCAGACACCGGAAAGACGAACGTCTTCCCGCGGCCAAAGCAGGAGAGTCAGACGTCTGAAGCCATGGCTTCGCTAAAAAAACAAGTTGGGGTCGATCAATCGCTTTGGGCCACAACATTGACACCAGGAAATCATTGGATCGTTAACGCGACGCCAATTCCGGAACGTCGGGGGCTGCGACCGGACATCCAACCAGCGACGCCGTGATTGCAAACAAATAGACCGCGTCGTCGAAAGATTCCCAGGAAACTCCCGACGATGGACTCTCGGCCCAAATCGCCGACCCAATCCCGGGAAGTGACCACGGACCAACACTCGTATAGTCCCGACCACCCTCTGCCCACCGATAGCTGTCACAGCCATCCTCACCTGCCGCCGCCACAATCCAGTATTTTGTCGAGGGCTTCAATTCAAACCCCAGGCCCGTGAACACGTAGGTTCCAGCCATCCGCGGCAACTTTTCACCCTGTAGCGTCGCAACACATGAGCCGGGAACATCGCCTGCAGCATCATGATTATAAATGGACAACTGAAACCGGGCGGAACACTGTTGTTTTGACATCAGCGGCAAAGAAACACTTTCCAGACGCCAGATCTGATGGTCTGTTACGAACGACTGGGCTCTCAGCATTGAACCGATCCGCCCATAGCAGCGAATCGCATTTTCAATATTGGACAATACAAGCTGGCTGCCGCTGTCTCGCAGACCACCTGTTCCCCACCGACTTTTCAGAGCCTCCACGGGTCTTTGGTACCATTTCCAAATCATTTCAACCCACCCTGACGGATAAGGAAGTACGCGGAAATACAAACGCACAGTCGCCCCGGACACGACGCCAACCGAGGTGAACAACTTGCAGCTGCCCGGTCCACATAGGCCATTACCGGAACAACATGCTTCGCTTGTATTGTAATCACGAAAAAACGGAGAACCCTGCGCACAATTTTTAGCGACAAAGTCAAACGCGGCCTTTCGGCAGTCACTTTTCTCAAGTATCTAACGGCAAACCCCAAACGTGCTTCGCGATCATTGCTGCAGGCCCAGCGCGCACTCCTCGCTGCCTCGACAACCCCCGCTAACATCTGAGCTTCCGTATCAGCAAAAAAGTCTGTGAAAACATTTTAGGGTATACCCCACCCAGACGAACTTAGTGACGTCCGAGAACTCACTCTCATAATCCAACAGGCACAAAATGGACTGAGCGGAGTTAACCTGACGCGAAAAAACCGTTTTCTTTCGAAACCATGAAAATCGCTCTCGTCAGATTCACGAACTCTGAATGTGGGACTTCGGATTCTCAATACCCCCCGGCACCGCCCCCCTGCCGGGCAAACTTTGCATCGCAAGGGTCCCCACCACGACGCCGAGAAGGCTCCAGCCCGAGCACTGCACAAAGGATCACAACGCCCCCCATGTGGCATATGAACGCCACGAAACCGGCGAATACTCTCCTCGTAAAGTGCTTTCCAGAAATCACTTATGAACACAGGTGCATGAACACAGGTGCATGGTACCTGACCCACGCCCCGGCTGAGGCGCAGCCCTCGCTGGAAAACCAGACTGCCGACGCAACCCGGTTCTGCACTCAATCTACACGGAATAAAGAAACTGCAACCGAAACAATTGTTTCAAATTGTTTCAAAACGCCACCCGTCACGAACCGCGCGAACACC
>CAIYBH010000446.1 GCA_903924405.1 uncultured Planctomycetaceae bacterium
CGTGCCAGCGGGGCCAGGACGGCTTATTTGACTGTCTCGGAGCCGAGCCTCGCGCCGCTTAAAGACGCGGACTGCATCAATACACCGTCGATGCACAATCGCCGCGACAGCCGCCTCAAAGGTGCTGGAATCATCGAAGCTGATGAGATCCGGGCGTTGCGCAATCCAGTTTAATGTCTGTCGCAGGCCGGTGCTGGCAGCAGAGGATGTGTGTCCGTGGGGCTGAGACATACGTCGAAAATCTCGTGCGGCCACCTGGCGTGCGAATTCACGAAAGCGTTCAAACAGGACTTCAGTGTGATCAGCGACCTTTGCCTGGTGCTGATTCAGCAGGTCGGTGGTGCGTTGTTTCACAGATTCTCCAGACGTTTTTGTCGCCAAACACCGTATTTCACTGACGATCGCGCTGCGTGTGAACGTTTGCTCTCACTCTATTTTTGCGCGACCGTTGCCCTTCATCGACATGAAGTGTGGCGAGTCAGTACCTGCCAGTCGGAGGCACTGGATTCGCCAATCGCGTTCTGCCTGCTGAAGAGCTTACCAGCAAGTTCGGAGTGGTCAACGTGGAGGCGCTTTTCGTTGTTGGGAACACCACGTGGGCCTCCTGCGCTTTTGTGCGCATTCATGGGGCCTTCGTGCGCGTTTATGCGCATGTTTTCGAAGCCGATTTACAACATCTCGACAGACGCTGATTGCAGGTTACAAAGGAGTCATCTCAAGCGATTGAGATGCACCTGCTGTCACGGCAAAAGATCAACTTAATTCCTGTTTAGTAACTTTTAGGGGGTTAAAACCAATGGACAGGGAAACAGAGCCTCACGGGGATGACGTCGTCCAGGTCCCCAGTGATGAACAAGCGGCATCTTTGCTGATTCCGACGACGTTGACCTCCAGCACTTCAGAGCAAGTCGTAGTCATCTCGGACTCCGTGCTGAAGCGACTGAAGGCTGAAGTACTCAAGGAACATGGCCTCGTACTGCAATCGCAGGCAACCATGCTGATCCACGCGATGAACGCTGGCGAGGCACTTCTTCGAGCAAAGAAGAACCTTTCTTCTTCGGCATTTCGAGAGTGGCTGGCAGCCGGTGACCAGTATGGGCTTTCGCTTTCCCTGCGTACGGCTCAGCGCTATATGCAGGTGGCAAGCCGTGCTGACGAAATTCAGCGACTGAGGGCTGAGGGCACCGGCCGGCGGGCGGACGCAGTGACACGCGACGAGTTGCTGCAAAATGTGTCAATTCGGAAGGCTATTGCCATGTTGTCACAGCGTGACACGGCAAGTCCCGGCAGAATCGCTGCGGCTAAAAACGCAAGCAATCGGGTGCTGACGCCCCCTTCAATTCTGGAGGCGATCGTGCGGTGTACCGGCTCATTGACACTGGATCCAGCTGCAGATCCAGAGGATCCGGATCATACCGGTGCCACTGTGGCATGGGGCCCGGACGAGGACGGGCTGTGCAGTGAGCGTGAGTGGACGGGGACTGTGTTCGTACACCCTCCGCACGACTCCCCGAAGCAGTGGATTGAACGCGCCCTTGAGGAGTTCGGCGCAGGCCACGCAAAGACGATTGTGCTGCTGATCGCAGCACACGCGGACTCGCCCGAATTCCGCATGCTGAACAGCTTCCCGCGAGTGTTTTTGCATGAGCGCCCCGTCAGGTTTGCACAGCCTGCCAATCTGATTCTGATCGGCAGTGCGGTGAAGCCAAAACAGCTGGCCGTAGCCTTTCGCGATCTTGGTGATACGTACGTTCCTGTGGGTTAGTGCAAACCCCTTCTTATGTTTTTGGGAGAGTAGAGATGACAACGTCTAACAGTGGTGACATCCGACTGCCGTCCGCAATTCGCGATGGAATTTTCGTTCTTTTGTTTATCGTCGGAGGAGGTAAGAAGTCCGCCGAGTTGCACTGGCGTCGCGCATTGGCCGACTTCATTGTTGTGTTCGACAATCCTAAAGAAATTGCTGCGATGCAGGCCGAGTTTGGCACGCGTGACAACATCGCCTATTTCCCCCTCGCTGACGGAGAAACAGCCGATACCCTTGCGCAGTTCGGCACAGCTGAGCAGCAAGCCCTCATCAAGGATCGCGGATCCATGAATGCCGCGTCGGGCCTCGGGCAGATTCGTGGAGTCGGGCATCTGGCGGGACTGAAGATAACCAACGAGGAATCTCTCAAGCAGTTCATCGCAAGGCTTCGTGCCGAAATAGGTATCCGTACCAAGGGGAGACCCGCTGGGATACTTCATCGAAACCTCGGTAGCGGTGCGGGCGGAACGTTCTCTGGAACGATCGAAGAAATCTCCCGAGTAATTCAGGAGGGGGTGAAGATCGCAGGAGTGAGTTATGAAGTGGAGTTTGACATGATCGACGCCACAACATTTCTCGGTCTGGGAGAGCGCTGCGGTCGGAACGCTGCAGCAACTATTCTTGAGCTCGCAGCGCTTTGCTACACGAAGGATGGTAAACCGCTTGATGGTGTAAAGCGAAGTCTCGCCGTGATGGCACTGCCCCCAATGCGTCATGATTCAGCAGCCAGGTATAAGTTGGTGGCGCTGGACGAGCAGGCCATTATGTGCTCAGAGATGCAGTCAATGCTTAACCTGGTTCGCCCGAATCATGCTCTCGACGGGCCCCTGGGAGTGATCGAATATCGGCAAGTTGACTACTTTCGAACACTCGATGACGAAACAGAGGTCGCCAACGAGGTGGCAAACGCCTGTCTGCCGGATCTGGAAAACGCGATTGGATCGATCTCCGTGATCAGGGGTATGCTGGAAGACGTGGGCACGGAGACGTCAGCCACTCCCGCGATACGCCAGGAGTTGGACGATGTTCTCGAGGACCTGCCCATTCTGTCTGACGAAGAACTGATCCTCGGGATTGAACGTCCCGCGGAAGTACTGCACTGCCACGCCACCGCCGAAACTGCACGCGGCGAACGCTTCCTCCTTGAGCGACTCGACGAGGAATTCCTGATTCCAGCAACGACGCTGACTCTGGCCGTTGAACGACTTTGCATGCTGCGGACGATTGAACGCGGTGTCAATGATGAGATGGCAACGGTGGCAGAGTCCCTGCACGAGCAGAACGTGCAGTACCTCGAAGCACGTCGCGTTTTCGACAAGGCCCTGCATCGCGTGAGATACCCACGAATCTGGCACTGTTCGACAAACGCAGGACGTTGGGATCGACTGGTGTCTGCCACATACAGTCTGCGGGCAGCGCGAGATTCCATGCGTCCGACTGAGGCCGTTCTTTCAGCCCTGCAGAAGGCACTTGTGGTGGTTCAACGTGTGCTGCAGGCTCACCTCCGGCATCTCGAAAGTATTCACCGCGCCATGCAGTCCTTCCGTCCACGTGGTTACGCCGTGCCCACGGAACGCTCCGTCGAAATCCGAAATATCGATGATGCGTTTGCCGAGCTGAGCCTGCTGCCAGGGGCAGAACGCAGCCGGCAGACGTGGATCCTGTCGAGTCAGGCCGTGTTCGTCACGCTGCACGGGCTCAGTCGGATTCTCCAGGTCGATGAACCTCGACTTGAACTCATAGCAGACCGCATTATCAACGGTCCGCCGGTGCATATTGGCCCGTATCCCGGGGCGTCCCGCCACAAAGAGGGAGGCCGACTGGTCTATTGCCTGCCGGCGATGATGCCGGTCCCCCGTCGTGAGTTGAAGGAACTGCTCGAACAGCGAATGCCCAATGTGACAGTGGTCTTTACCGATTTCCTCGCTGCTGGGGTCAATGTCCTTCGATACAGGTTCTTCCGCCCTCGAACGGTGAGTGAACTGTTCCCCGGCATGCTCGAACGGGATCTGAGGGACGCCATCAACGACGAATTGAAGCCACTCTATTTTCCGCACGGCGATGAGCGACTGATCGCGTTGGGAGTTCCAACAGGATCTTCTGCAACCGCTGCGGCCGAGGCAAAGGGCACGGCCGAGGCAACGGGCATGACGGAAGAAAAGCAAAGCAGACAGTGCCGACAGGGGAATTAGCTCAGCTTGACGTTCTCAACTCAGGTGCCGGGCAGACGGCGCCGCGCGCGGCGCCGGTTTTCTTACTACTTCAATTCAGAATTCGGAGACACGCTATGTCCAAATTGACAAACCGTGGAGCAAGGGCATCTCGCTCCAATAGCCACACTCGTGCAACCATGGTGCCTCAGCGATCGCCGAGGGCATTCAATCGCGTCGTGATCGTGCTGATTACAACATTCCTGATCTCCCTGTTGGTTTTCCTTCTGCTCCGAGAATGGCGACTTGTACAGACCCTGCTTGAGGAGCAGCGGGTGGATCGTGACACCCATGTGCGGGATTTAATTCACCATGCACAGAGCTGGAAACTCATGCCGGCCAGCAGCCGAAGGGGCTACGATCGCGCGTTGATCCAGGCGCGTGCGTATGGGCTTGACACTAAAAATGTTGCCAGGGAACGAAGTGACCTTGGGGAGCCGCAGGATTTAGCGCCGGGAACCACAGCTCGAATCCGCCGCGTCGCGCGTGTCGCGGGCAGTCTGCATGTGGATTTCCAGCTGATATCTTCCAGCGGGGAATACACCTCGGGGCTGGGGCCCGTCGATTTCGCGCTGAAAACGCCGGACGATGCACCCCTGCACTACTGTGTGACGGCTGGAAACAGCCTGTTCGCGAGTCAGTCCGTAGCACTGTGTCTCGACTGTTCAGATTCGATGGACGGCGAAAAAATGTCCAATGCCATTCAGGCTTCTCAACGCCTTCTGGAACACATGCCGCCCGGCAGTCGCTGCCGTCTGTTCACCTTCGGCAATGATGTTCAGGCTACGACTCCCTGGACAACCGACCGTGACGTGCTGACCGAGGCGGCCAGCCGCATGCGTCCCGCGGGACGCACGGCCCTGTTCCGCGCACTGGCCACAGCTTCGACAGAACTGTCTGATCGGCCGGGACGACGCCACCTGATTCTCTGCACGGATGGCAAGGACACCGTGGGTGGCGAGAGCGAGTCTGAAGTCGTAGCCCGCTGCCGGACGAACCAGATTTCACTGCACACAATCGGAATCGAGGGGGGTGACGTGGATCTGTCGCTCCTCGAACGAATGGCCGCAGCCACTGGCGGCACGTCGCAGACCGCAGCCAACCCGGGCGCCATTGTGGCCAGTTTTCAGGAGCTGTCGCAGCAGCTGACGGAGCCGGTCTATCAATTGATCGTGCTGGATCCGGAACAGCGTTTGACGGTGCTGCAACTGCAGGTGGGAGGATCAGAGGGCCTGTCGGTGGAGATTTCAGCGTCGACAGCCTTGCCCTGATTCCGCTGCGCGGTCTTGTGCATCTCACCTTCACACCGTGGCACGCTGTGCGAATGAGTCGCACGGCGGGGCCGTGGTGAACAGGAACGAAGGAGAAAAACAGATGACACAACAACAACCAACGAG
>CAIYBH010000447.1 GCA_903924405.1 uncultured Planctomycetaceae bacterium
AGACGACGCCACCACCCACCAACAGCCCCACAGCGCTGACGAGAAAACCATGCCAGCGTGGTGAGGTGATGGCGAAGGGCAGGCAGTCCCAGGAAAACAGCAGCGGTTTCATCCAGTCCGGTGCAACGGTTCGCAGCGTCGAGACGACGCTGGCGTCCTGAAACCAGACAGGCACAATCCACGCCTGCCCGAAGGCTGCAGCCACCACCAGTGCCGTGCCCATCATGGGAACGGTACTGCCATCCGGGATGATCCAGAGTTCAAGGTCGATAAATGTGGCCACAATCAGGCAGCACACGAGGGCAATGTGCAGGGCATAGCGAACGTGCAGCCAGACGGGGGCTGGCCAGTAGCCGGTCAGATTCTGGGGACCATCGGGGGTATAGAGTCCACCCGGGTCGACGGGCCCCCAGAAGTCCGTGGGCATTTCCAGCTGATACAGGAGCACGAACAGGATGCCGGTCAGAAGTTCGACGAGCGGATAGCGTGGGGAGATCGGCAGATGGCAGTTGCGACAGCGTCCGCGCAGCAGAAGCCAGCCGAAGAGTGGCACGTTGTCATACCAGCGAATGGCAACCGCACACTTCGGGCAACCGGACCCGTGACTGTTCAGGCTTTTGAGCTGATCGCGTAATCGACTGCGTGAGGGGAAGCGATGGATGCAGACATTCAGAAAACTACCGATGCAGCATCCGAGGACAAACAGGCATGGCAGGACAAAGAACCGTGGCAGGTCAAACAGCATCATGGTGAGACTCCTGCCGCAGGGTTTCTTCGAGATGGCGGTGGATACGTCGAGCCACCTGGTCAGCGGGTTCGCCGTCGGAGTGAACAATCAGGGTTGCGGTGCTGCGGTACAGGGGTTCCCGCACGGCGAGCACTTCCGCGACTTCCTGATCGATGGGTTTTCCGGTCAGGCTGGGCCGAGCCGCGCTACCGGCTCGTTCCGGGTTGAGCCGTCGGGCGAGTGTTTCGACGGTGGCGTGCAGCCACACCACGGGCCCGGCAGCGCGCATGCGCTGGCGGTTGTCTGCTGACAGAATCGCGCCGCCGCCGGTGGCGATCACCTGATGAGGCTGCAGCAGCAGTTCGGCGAGGATTTCGGATTCTCGCTGGCGGAATCCGGCTTCTCCTTCGATTTCGAAGATGCGGGCGATGGTCATTCCGGAACGCTGCTCAATCACGCGATCGCAGTCGACCCAGTTCCAGCCCAGTCTGCGGGCGAGTCTGGGGGCGACACTGGATTTGCCACTGGCGCGATATCCGATCAGAGTGACGACCATATCGGTGAGTTTTCAGGAGTTGATACGGCGGATGAAGACAGGTGGATGGCCGTGAGGGGGGACTTCAGTCATCTTTGCCCGCTGCGGGATTCACGATGGTACGTGCAGCCGAGTTGGCGCGCCGCAGCGTTTCTTCCATGTAGTCTCGCGGTGGCTGATGACCGGTGAACAGTTCAAACTGCAGAGCGGCCTGGCCAATGAACATGTCCATGCCACCCAGAGTCGGGCAACCACGTTCTCGGGCCTGTTTCAGCAGCAGGGTTTGTTCCGGGTTGTAAATCGTGTCAAACACGAGTGTGGTGTCGTTCAGCCAGTGCTGTTCGAACGGAGTTTCGTCGAGATTGGGATGCATGCCGAGTGGCGTGCAATTGATCAGGATTTCGCAGGTTTCGGCACCTCGATTTTCCCACGACGTGAACTGGCAGCCCAGTTCGGCGGCGAGTTGCCGTCCTCGTTCGCGTGAGCGATTGGTGAGCGTGACGGCAGCTCCGCTGCGGATGAGGGAATGACCGATCGCGCGGGACACACCACCGCAGCCCAGCATCAGCACCTTGCGTCCGGTGAGATCCGGGATACCGCCGGACTTTTTGAGCGCGGCTTGCAGAGATTCTATGGCGGCGGGAGCATCGGTGTTGGTGGCATGCCATTGGCCATCCCGTCGATACAGTGTATTGGCAGCCCCCATAATGTCGGTTTCGGCGTCAATCTGCGAAGCGAATTGCAGCACGCCTTCCTTGTGGGGAATGGTGACACTGAAGCCCTCAATACCCAGTCGTTCATATTCCCGCAGGGATTCCTGGAGCACATCTGGCGGGATCCGCAGGGGAATGTAGACCGCGTTGAGTCCCAGTTTGCGGTAGGCGGCGTTGTGAATCAGTGGACTTTTGCTCTGGGCAATGGGGTCCCCGATGACACCAAACAGCCGGGTGTTTCGATCGATACGCGGGAATCGGTACAGGTTGCGGACTTCGGCGTACGACAATTGTCCGGGGGCCATTTCGCGTTCGCGACTGAAACTGGCGTAGGTAAACGGTGAGCCGAAGCGACCACAGAGGATACGACTGACAGTTCCCATTTCGCCCATGCAGAAGCCGACCGTCGGAATCTTTGCCGCGCTGACCATTTCCAGCATGCGGACATTGTCTGCGGGCGCGTTGGCCATAGTGACGATTTTGATGATGTCCGGATCACACTGCGTCATGCGGCGATGGATATCATACAAATCAATCGGTGTTTCTTCGAAATTGTGATAGCTGATGATGCGTTTGGTTTTGCCGTAGCGGCGAATGGATTTGGCGATGTCTTCTTCGAGATCGACGTATTCGGCGCCGGCGATGATGGCTTCGCGCAGCAGTGTCAGGCGTTGTTCTTCGGTACCGAACCAGCGCCCGCGATCTGAACGCCGGCGGCAGGTGACCAGAACGGGTGTGGGGCGGTCCTTCAGCAGGCGTCCGAGGTCCGGGCGTTTCCTCATGAAGTCGACTCGCAGTTCGACCAGTTCGGCGCCTTTTTCGGCGAGTGCCTGATGTTCTTCCATCATGGACGAATGACGAGTTCGTCCGAGGCTGACACAGATCATTGTTGCTGGATCCGGAGGTAATGGGTGGTGTGCTGCCGGCCGGCGGAAGGAACGCGGTCGCACAGCGTTGTCTGATTCTACAGCAGAAGCCGGGCCGACGTCAGCCTGGCGAGGGCGTGTTGGGCGAAAATTCACCCGGAGCTGTCGTCCTGAATGCCTGAGAACCGGCAGAACAGGTCACCACGACCCGGTGTTCGGACACCTGCCGCAGCCCCGCCCTGCCCTGTGATTATCTTCACTGAGCGCGGCAGGCAATCGCTGGTGTCGCGTGACCAATGCTGTCGTGACCGGGCCTTTTTCAGCCGGGGCCTGTTTTGCGGGTGATCCAGCGCTGTTTTGCGGACTGTTTCAACAGTGGATCGAGCAGTGATCAGCAGGGCAGCATGCCGGTCCGTTGATCCAGGCCCAGCATCAGGTTCATGTTCTGCACGGCAACACCGCTGGCGCCTTTGATCAGATTGTCGATGGCGGCAAACACCACCAGTTGATCACGATTGAAGCAGACGGTGAGGTCGCAGAAGTTGGTGCCGGAAACATCTTTTGTGGCGGGGATGTGATCAACGACGCGCATGAACGGCTGTCCGGCGTAATAGTTCTGAAACACCTGCAGTAGTTCGGCACGCGTGGCGGGCTGTTTGAGACGGGGATAGATGGAACAGAAAATGCCTCGATCCATGGGCATCAGGTGGGGATTGAAGGCGACCTGCACGGCTGATGATCCGATGTCTGTCAGCACCTGTTCGATTTCCGGAGTGTGGCGATGTTTCCCGATGCTGTAGGCTGTGACGCTTTCGTTGCATTCGGAAAACAGATTGGACAATTTGGGGGTGCGCCCGGCGCCGCTGATACCGCTTTTAGCATCGATAATGATTCCGGCAGGTTCAATCAGGTCGGCGGCGATTAGTGGAGCGAGGGCGAGGATGGAGGTGCTGGTGTAGCAGCCAGGGTTGGCCACGAGGCTGGCGGCCGGAATTCGTTCACCGAACAGTTCGGGCAGTCCATAGACGGCCGTGTTCAGCCGTGCGACGTCTGTATGCGGATGTTCGTACCACTGCTGGTAGACCTGCGGATCGCGCAGGCGGTAGTCGGCACTCAGGTCGACCACACGGCAACCTGCCTGCAGCAATTGTGGCACAGCTTCCATGCTGGCGGTATGCGGCAGGCAGCAGAACGCGATATCGCACTGGGCACCCACCTGTTCGGGGGTCAGGTTTTCACACCGCAGGTCGAACAGACCTGTGAGCGAAGGGTGAATGGAAGAAATCGGAGGCCGATTGTCCTGGCGAGTTGTCGCGGCTACCACTGTGACGCCGGGATGTCTTGCCAGAATGCGAAAGAGTTCCAGCGCTGTGTAGCCTGTGGCGCCGAGAATTGCGATACGTGCCATGACCTGGGACCGTTCTGTTGATCAGGTGGATCAGCCGCCTGTCTGAGTCTGCCTGAGTCTGCCTGAGTCTGATTGTGAGGTGACTGTGATATGCCTGTGATGGGCTGAATTTTTTTGAGTTCGTTCCTCGGTTCAGTATAAGCTGGACGTGCGGAAGCGGAAACCCAGCGGTGGGTGTCCGCAAAAGTTCTCGGGGAAGTGATACTGTGACGTCTGTCGGGGGCTGGTCTCGGAGCGCAGCGTTTTGCTGCCAGGGGAGCTGACGGAGCTTGCGGATTGGTGGTAGGCGAGATGGATTTGTGTTTCTGCGGTTGCTCCTGATCTCGCGAGGCAGGTTCGCGGCGCTTGAGATTTGCAGTCAGCAGGGGTACAAGTTGCCGGGAAGTGTCGGAGGCGCATTGAGCTGCAGCGTGTAGTGGCGTGCCCCGGCAACTGCTGACTGCGGGATTGGGGGAACTCAGCCCAGCAGCAGCGGCAAGTGCTCAAACGAGTCCATCATCCGGTTGTGGGGTTATTCATGGTGTTGCCACTGCTTGTTGCTGTTCTGCTGACGGTCTTCTGTGCCCAGACACATGCTTCTGATGATGTCGCTCTGCAGCAGGCTCTGGAGCGTGCTGGCGCGAATCGGGGACAGCTGGAGCAGGCATTGAGTGGTGTTCCTGACGATGAGCGTGCGGGCATGCGTTTTCTGATTGAAAACATGCCGGATCGGGATCTGACGGCGTTAACCGCCGAGTTTCTGATTGAGAACAGCCGTTTGACCTGGACGGTTCTGCGAAAATCTGCGTGGGCAGCCACACTTCCGGAAGAGATTGCCTTTGACAGTCTGTTGCCTTACGCCAGTGTGAATGAGCGTCGTGATCGCTGGCGTGCGGAGTTTCTGGAAAAGTTCGCACCGCTGGTGAAGGACGCGAAGACGCCGTCGGAAGCTGCGGCCTTGTTGAACAATCAGGTGTTCCCGATGGTCAACGTGCGTTATTCCACCGGACGAAAAAAAGCGGACCAGAGTCCACTGGAGAGTATGGAGTCAGGTCTGGCATCCTGCACAGGATTGTCGATTTTGCTGGTTGATGCCTGCCGGGCTGTTGGAGTTCCGGCACGACTTGTGGGAACACCGCTCTGGTCGGACCGGAGTGGCAATCATACGTGGGTTGAGATCTGGGATCAGGGCTGGCACTTTACGGGGGCCTGTGAGCCGACCGGGAATGTGCTGGATCAGGGTTGGTTTATTGACCGGGCCTCCCTGGCGCAGCGTGATGAGCGACTGCATGCGATTTACGCCGTGACGTTTCGTCGCAACGGCCAGTCCTTTCCCATGGTATGGGCTCGGGATGTTCACGATGTGTTTGCCGTCAATGTCACGGACCGCTACACGGGGCTGAAAGCAACCTTTCCGGAAGGTCATGTGGCGGTGCGTGTTCGTGTGCGTGACGGCCGTGGGCAGCGAACAGTGGCGGACGTGCGTGTGGTGGATGAAACAGGGCGAGAGCTGGCGGCGGGGAAAACCCGCGATGATCGATTCGATTCGAACGACCACCTGACAATTCCGGTCCCGGAAGGTGTGACAGTGACGGTGCAGTTAAGCGGAGGGAACGTTTCGGAGACGGTGCGGGCGACGGGACGTGAGATGCTGGTGGACCTGAAGCTTCCGTAGGCTGACAGGGACGTGGGAAGTCCCGAATTTTTCTGTGCGCTCCGCGTGAGGAATCTGTGGTGCGGGCATGTGCTGGTCTTTGGGTGAACACTGATGGAAGTGATTGCCTGAGGTGATTCAGGAATGTGGTGCTGTGGCAATCTCGCATGCTGGTTGTTGCTGATATGAAAAGCGAGAGTGAGTCGAGTTGGTCGACTGATCCCGGGAGGAACCCGCAGTGCACCGGATGTGCGTCCAGCAAAAAGATGGTAAGTAAAGTGCCTGATCGTACCACTACCGAGGGGGCGGTCCAGACCCACTTTTACTCGTTAAGGAATGATTACACTCAGCTGGCATGAGGAACCTGCGGCGGTGCGGACTGGGGCCCTGTGAGATGAGCGGATTTGTCGATTGAAAAGGGAATCGGCGGCAATTCCCGGGGCTGAGTCTGTGGACTCTGAAGTATATCACCCGAAGAACTGAGTATGCGGAAGACGCGGGTGTGTCTTCCATACCAGTGAAGGTATCCTGCGGATCAAGGCTGCGGGTGATTTCAGGGAGTTCCGAAGATGATTCAGATCGTGTCTCCGATTTCGCAGTTTGGAAGCAATGGTGAGTTTCTGTCCGGTGGACCGGGGCTGTTTGCTCCGACCGGCAACGACGAGGTGGCCTATCGCAACTGGATTGTTCGGCGTGATGCGGCTCGGCAGCAGATTCGCCGATTGTCTCGTCGGGAGTTGCAGGTCGTGCATCTGGTGTCGTCGGGGCATGCCAACAAGAGCATTGCGATGGAGTTGCAGATCAGTGTGAAGACGATTGAGAAGCATCGGGCCAATGCCGCTCGCAAGCTGGGCGTGAACAGCACGGCTGAGATGGTGCGGTTGTCGGTGCTTGCGGACCATGAGGCCGCTCAGGGTGAGCGTCCGGTTCGGGAGGAGATGTTTCAGCGTCGGAGCACGCTGGAGACCCGGGAAGTGTGAGCGGCTATTGGCGCGCTTGGCAAGCTCTGTTGGCAGAGAGTTGTCCCGGGCGTATGTGCTCCGATGGGCCAGTCTCCAGGCCTGGGGTACCGGGACAGCGATTCGTCGGGGCAGAAGTTGGCTGAGTGCGCCGGGAGTGTTTGTGAGGCGAGTGTGCGGGCGTTGTTCAGCGGGTCCGATGATCTGACCCACGGACCTGTTGGACAATCCGGAGGCTGAGTGTGCGGGCCTGCGGTGTCGGAGAACTCGTGAATTTCCGCGTGAAAAAGGCCTCCAGACTGGTCATTAGGGAGTGGATTTGTAAACTACGGCTCATATTCAGCGGTCACGGGGCTGCGGCTGGGATGTTTGCAGCCGCAGGACACTGGCCGCTGGGTCAACTGGTTCATTCGCGCTGTTTTTGGAAGTCCGCCTGTTCATGACGCCAGTCGAAGCATGCTTTGGCGTTGTCAGTTGATCGTTTCAGGCCTGCCATGCCCCGGGGTACCAGGGGAGGTGGAAGACCGGACCCTGTCATTGAACGCGGACTGGGCGTTTGTTTTCTGAGAGGCGTCTGCGGGTTTGGTGTAGTCAGACCTGAGAAAGTCACCGCGCGGGCTCAGAGAGTTTGCGTCGATCGTGCGGGACAGCAGCGTTGGGTGGAGCCGGTTTCGGGCATCTGGAGCGGGCCGACCTGCGTTGTTTCTCAAAGTGTGCATCGATGACAACTCCCCCAGTAGTGCAATATGCGTCACGCACTGATGTGGGGATGCGCCGCGCCGCGAATCAGGATTCGCTGTCGGTGCGGATGTGCCCTGAGTTTTCCGAGTGGCAGGCGTGTGGTCATCTGTTTGTTGTGGCGGACGGCATGGGTGGGCACGCTGTCGGAGATCTGGCCAGCAGGATCACCGTTGAGACATTGCCGCACGCATACTTCAAGCAGGATGCGATTTCTGTTGAAGCCCGGTTGCGGCAATCCATTTTTGCAGCGAACAAAGCGATCAACGACAGATCGCGGGAAAACCGCGAATTTGAGGGAATGGGGACCACCTGCAGTGTGCTCAGTCTGTCCAACCGCGGTGCGGTGGTAGGGCACGTGGGTGATAGCCGTGTCTACCGACTTCGTCGTGGGATCCTGCAGCAGTTGACATTTGATCACAGTCTGCAGTGGGAAATGATTCGTCTGGGCCGGGCGACGGCAGAGAACGTGGAGATGTTTCATCCACGGAATGTGATTACGCGTTGCCTGGGGCCGGACCTGCACGTTCCGATTGATGTGGAGGGGCCGTTTTCCGTCGAGACGGGTGACATTTTTCTGCTGTGCTCCGATGGGCTCACCAATCATGTGTCTGACCAGGAAGTCGGCGCTATTCTGGCTTCATTGCCGCCGAGCGAATCATCACGTCTGCTGATCAATCTGGCCAACTGCAGGGGGGGCACGGACAATTCCACAGTGATCGTGGTGCAGGTGGAAAGTTATCCGCCCTGCGTGCCTACTCCCGGTGATGCGTCTGTCATTCCGGTAGCGTCGCCCGGGCCGTCTCCTGCCGCGCAATCGCGATTCCTATCGCGAATGTTGATTGGTCTGGCAGCCTGCTGTCTGGTGGGAGCCGTAGCCGCTGTCCTGTTTAACCAGGTGGTCTGGGCCGTGGCCGCTGGTGTGATCGGAATTCTCAGTCTGTTGTTCATTTTGTTGTTCAGTCGTCGCCCGCGACCAGCCGTACCATCGCTGCCGGCAGCGGCACTGGAAGTGTCCACCATTGATTCCACCAGCAACGTTCAGGAAGAATGCAGTGCCCTGCGTTCTTCCTTCCGCACCAGTTCGCCGTATCGGTCTGTGGACTGCAGAAATGTGGAGCCACTGCTGAGCGTGTTATCCGAGGCGCAAAGCGAATTGGTTCAGGCTGCCCGGGATGGTCAGTGGAAAGTGGATTTCGATGAGCTCAGCCAGCTCAGTCGCCAGGCCCGTTCGTCTCAGCAGGGACAAAAGTCTGAGCGAGCTGTGCGGGCGTGGGCTCGGATTCTTGATCTGCTGATGAAAGAGATTTACCAGCGAGTTCGTAGTCAGCCAGGAAGCTGAATTCGATTCTTAGCTCGCCGCGACCTCGGTGGTGCAGACACTGCTTAATCGCACACCGTCAGCCAGTGTCCGAAATACCACGCAGTAACGCTCGGTCAATTGCAGCAGTTTGGCAAGGGCGTCTTCCGGAGCCTGTGTGTCCAGTTGAAAGGCCAGCTGGATGTCCGTCAAGCCGACTGGAACGGAGCGCTCGACACCCATGGTGCCACGGAAATCCATGGTCCCGGATGCGGTCAGAGTTGCACGGTGGATGTGCAGTTCCATGGACGTGGCGACTGCAGCCAGGGTGGTCCCGGCGCAGGACACCAGGGACTGCAGCAGCAGTTCGCCGGAGCAGGCCATGGTGCCATTTCCACCTGCGGCGGGATGCAGTCCGGCCAGAATCCAGCGGCCGTCATTGGCTGGCAGGCTGATGCGGCAGCCCAGACGCTGAAAATCCACCTCGCCGGTGACCTTCAGCACGACCTGTGCAGCCTGCGGGCACTCCTGATACCGTTGTTTGACGGGCAACTGAAGTGAACGCAGCAGATCTCTGTTCATGGGTGGATTCCGAGTCAATGTTGTTGAGGTGTGGCGGGGTGTCACGAAACGGGAGGATAGAGAACGAGGCGTCGGCTGGCCACTGCGGGACGGGTGCAGATGATCATGCGGGGCTGATCCGTGTGAATGTTGGGGGGCACGGATGCCGTGGACCGTCGATTTCTGCTATACTGAAGTTGACTGAGATGGCCCCGCCCTCATCAGATTGATACTGGGGGCAGAAGAACGACACGGTTGGCTCCGGCATTCTGCGGGGCTGAAACGGAACGAG
>CAIYBH010000448.1 GCA_903924405.1 uncultured Planctomycetaceae bacterium
CGCGTTTCCTGGCCAGCCATTCAATACCAACCCGAAGCGACAGCGAGGAACAAATCACAGACTGACTCGAAAACGTCCTCGCTGGCGCTTCGGGTTAGTATAAGAGGTCAGAAAAAGGGGTCACGAACCAATAGCCAAATGGCCCAAAGGATGCTCCGCGTTTCCTGGCCAGCCATTCAATACCAACCCGAAGCGACAGCGAGGAACAAATCACAGACTGACTCGAAAACGTCCTCGCTGGCGCTTCGGGTTAGTACAGGAGGCCAGAAAAAGGGGTCACGAACCAATAGCCAAATAGCCCAAAGGATGCTCCGCACTATTCGTTCCTGACCCCTTTTCTGAACGCCTATTCGCATAGCCATCGCATCAGGCTTTCCACAGTCCTGATCCGACACCGATCCACCCAGCTAAGCCACCAGTCACAGAGGACCAGAAATCCCAACGCCAGAAAAAAGGATGGCCACCACGACAGAACCTTCCCCCAGTACAACGTCGGATCCCCAGCCACGCTGTACCCATAAATCCACAGTGGCCACAAATGCACAATGTGATGCAGGATATAAATCGTCAGCGAATAACGGCTGAATCGTTCCGCTCGACGGAAGACCGCTTCCGAAATCCACTTCGCCCCCCAACCGGGGTTGTCAATCCAGTGGTACAGCCCACCCTGCAACAGTATCACCATTCCCAGAACCCCCGGAAGATAAGTTGCCGATGCAGGGTACATTGTCCACGCTGCAATCCACCCACTTCCAGTCCACCCCATCCACTTCACCAACACCAGCAGCATGGCCACCGTCGCCAACACACCTCCCACAGCCATCCAGTTGCGAAAAGCACGTGGCTCGTTTCCGTTCAGGCGGAGCAGGGCTGGTGCCGCCAGAAATCCTGTCAGCGGCAACGCAATCCACGGAAACACAGGAAAGTAACCCGTGACAAGCACACCCGTCAGCAATTCCGAAAGCGTCTGCTCTGATTCGAAATAACCCTGAGTCCAGTAGGCGGGATAGTCCACCGTCCGCTGCATCACCGGACTCAGACACACTGCTAACCCAATCAACACCATGACCACCCCGGCCGGCATCAACCTCGCCACACTCAGCACACACATGGCGATCCCCAGAAACGTCAGCACGTCCCAGGTAAACAAATCCTCCGGTAGCCACACCAGCCCGTTAAACAGAAATCCCAGCCCCAGCAGAAACAGGCCCCGTCGAATGGTCTCCCGGGAAATCTGATCGGTCGCCGTACCGCGTCTCTCACGACTCACCAGCCATAATCGATAACTGACGCCCGTCAGAAAGGTGAATATAGGAGCCCCGAAGCCATCCGGACTCCAGTCCCGGCTGCCCGCCAGATTCTCCAGAAAATGCACGAAGATCATGACAACAATGGCATAACTTCGCATCAGATCAATAGAACGATATCGCATGTGGTCGCAGCTCCCCCGCTGCCGCTTGATCGACACTGTGAACCGGAATCCCCCCAAGCCACTCAGGTACGGTCCATCCGCATCCGCATCCGCAGCTTCATCCCCCTCACCTCAGCTCGTCCCGGCCACACGCCGGGCGGAACTCACGTGGCCGCAGTCGCCGTCACAACGCCCAGCATGTCCACCACCAGCAGGATCGTTTCAAAGGCCAGCAGCACAATGATGATCCACTCCAGCGTGTGACTTCGACGACTGCTCACGTAGTCGCTCACTCGCTGACCACAGAGCTCATAAACGGTTTCGAATACCTCTGTCTGTTCCCGCAGAAACTGCAGTCGGTCTCCCAGCCTTGATTTCTCCCGCAATCGCTCCCCGGCCTGACTGGCCAGCGTCGGCGGATACAACGCCGGACACTCAATCATCGGAGCCAGTCGGGCCAGCGCCGCCTTCGCACTGATCATCTGCCGAAAACGCTTCTGCAACTGCTCGCGACGAAGCAGCATGTCCTCCGTCAACTCAAAGGCCGCCGGCGTGTCCTCTTCCAGCTCAATCCAGCGCTCGCCAGTGATCGTCTCCAGCCTGCGCACCTCTGAATCCAGCCAGTAATACTCCAGCGCAGCTCCCGTAACAGCCTGAATTCGCTCCGCTCCACCCGAAATCGCCAGCCGCGATTCCCCCACACAGATCAGGACGCCCTGCAGCTGTATTAACAGAGGCGTTCCCGCGTCCCCGGAGTCGCCCGCGGCAACCCACATTCGCAAGGCCTCAGTCGTGGGAACACTCGATGAAAAATCCCGAGCTGCTGCGGCATCAGGAAACGTCAGCAACTGCACCACAACCCCCGATGAACTCTTCCCCCCAGCTCCCGCCGGAGCAGGCTCCTCCGCCTCAAGACGATAAACTCCCGTCAACCTCCGGAAGGCAACAGTCCCCACGTTCATCGGCTGCCCACCCTCGGGCGCCTCTTTCGACATCACGACCCGACACCGGACCGCACCAGGGAACAACTCACTCAGCGTTTCCGTTTTCACAACCCACCCAATCGTTTCCAGTTTCCCGAATCACACCTCAGGTCGCCACGACACATTACGACTCCAGCTCCGCCGCAATCCAGCTCGCTACACATTCAGCAGAATCCAGAACGCCGTTCAGCGTCGAATCGAACAGATAATCTCCCACCACAAACAGGCTCGAATGCTCCGTTGGCTCGGGCTGGTGACGCATGTCCAGCCGCGTCGGCCTTTCCCCGCCAGGCAATGCACTCACCGCGCCAATCCACCGATGAACCCGAACTTCGAGCAGGTTTTCAGTGGCCTCGTGCGACGTTTCGGGCAGAGTCCCGAGGGCTCGCTCGGTCAACTGCTCGTCAGTCAGTGCACTCAGTGCGACCGCCGCTTCACCACCAAACAGCCAACCCAGAATGCCATAACCCGCCTCCGCCTGACGTGATGTCTCATCGTACAGACAACAACCCCCAAACGCGTCCAGCATGCAATACGAATCACGCAGCCACGACTTCCAGAAGGGGCGGCTGAACAGCATCGTTACCCGCAGATAGTGCGCCGGATGGTCGTAGCGTGCCAGATGCCCCCGCATTGCACCCGCCAGTCGCTCCCCGCGAAACTCCAGCTTCGACAATGGTATGATCGGAAGGCAAAGCACGACATAATCAAAATCATGCTCGGTGATGCCATCTGCCCCCTCCGCTCGCAGCTTCAGAGTCTCTGACCCCTGTGAAACTTTCTCGACCGAAAGCACGTGCTGCCTCGTCCGAACGTCCATCGCCGTCCGCTCCCGCAGTCGCTCCACTAACTGCTCGTTGCCTCCATCAATACTGTACAGCTGCATGTAGGCTGGGTGATTCATCAGATAATTCTGCAGACCATAGGACACGCTCGTCTGAGTCCACTCTGTGGCAAGATCACTGTGAATCAATGTCTCCAGAAAACTCCGCAACTCAGCCTGCTCCAGTTGAGTTGTCTCCGTATCAAATCGACCTTCAACCGCTGATCGCTCCCCCGCAGTCAGTGTCGGCTCAGAGTTGTCAGACTCGTAGAATTCACGCGGACTCATCCGCCCCCAGGCCCGCTCATGAAACTCAGTCCACCCCCGCCGTACCCGTCCCCCGAACTGCTCCCCAAGATCCTCAAGCGTTGAATACTGCTTTCCGGACAACACAACTGAATTTCCACCCATCGCAACCGTCGATAGCCCCAGCTCCCTGACCATGTCCTTCAATGGATCTTCATCCACGGGTGTGTAGTCGTAGAACTCCGCCGCACCCGCTTCATACATCGCAGGCACACTCGAAAAACGCGGCGTCAGCACCTTGCCGCCTACACGCTCTGACGACTCAAACAACGTCAGCTCCAGCGGTCGATTGGCCAGCTTCCTCAGCAGGTAGGCCGTCATCAGTCCACCCGGGCCACCACCCACAATCGCAATTCGACTGCCCATTCCGCCGCCCGACACTTTCTACATGAAGCTCGCACACAAAAACGATGCAGCCACAACACATCACGACAGGGTCACCACTGCCAATTCATCACGACGCCAAGTCTATCAAACCAACCTGAAGGCACGATGAAGACCAGTTGCTTTGGCCAGAACCCCCAAAAGCCCCCACGGCCCCGACAGCACTCACCCACCGCTACCACCTCCCAAAACAGACCACATGCGGCCTTTTTTTCACAAAATGAGCTGAAAATGCGCGGTTTGCCGCGTTATGCTGCCAGTATTCCACTGAAGCTCGGTCTTTCTCAACGCCCACAAGCTTCGACAACACCACCCGCGTAAACAGTCAACCACACACTGGGTTTCGCTGGTTTCTCGAAGATGCCCGAGATTGCCGGAATTCAAAGAGTTGTCCCTAATCCTGATCCACCCGCGGATCTCCAACTCAATCAGGCGGCACCTATGCTCTCACCACTTTCAAGGTCACTCGCGATCATCCTGCACCTGCTGCTGGTCACACCCGCTCAGGCGACCATCATCAGCCTGTACAACGGAGCCGGTCTGCCTGCTGATCAACTTTGGCTCACTTACGCTGATAATTCAGCGCTATCCGGCGGCGTCGCTTCCCAGTCCCCGGTTACCGGTGGTGTCCGACTGCTCACAGATGCCACCGTCAAAGCCGGATACAGCAACTACACTCCCTTTCAGTCTCTGAAAAATTCCGCTTTCCCAGTCCTCAATCGACACCACGGCTTTGAACTTAACTTTCAGGCAGCACTGACCGCAGAAAACCATTCCGGTAACGATCGCGCTGGCTTCAGCGTGACACTCCTGTCAGATGACCTCTACGGAATCGAACTGGGATTCTGGTCCTCACGCATCTGGGCCCAGTCAGACTCGCCCCTCTTCCAGCAGGCAGAAGCCACAAACGTCTCCACCGCCGCCCCCCACAACTACCGCCTGCAGGTCCTCAACAACTCCTACACTCTCTTCCAGTCCGAGACCGCTGTCCTCGCCGGTCAGCTCCGTAACTACTCCGCCTTTCCCGGCCCCGTAAACCCATACTCCCTGAGCAACTTTCTGTTTCTCGGTGACAACACGTCCAGCGCCAGTGCCGATCTCCAGCTCGGCCCCGTCTCGCTTAAGCCCAGCCTGCTCTCTGTGCCCGAACCAACCCCACCATTCCTCCTGCTCATCAGCGTCGCCGCCGCCGCCGCTGTCAGCGCCCGATCGCGTCGCAAACTCCCCCGCCCATCATCGACCACTGACAATCCCGCAACCCCAGGTCCCATCACCGCCCCGCAGTACTGAAGCACTCTCAGGTCTGCGCCCTCAGCCAGACGCCGAACAACCTCCTCGCGCCTTCCCGGTGAATCACCTGAGCTATCCATCAGCTATCCATCCTTCATCTTCCCACACGGCAGTTTTTGCCTGTCTTCAGTTGATCACCCGCCCGCATCGTTGCCTGTAGTTCACACGACCGCGTCCCACCAACAGAAGTCGCCTGACAGCAATGTCCAACGCCCACTATCATTCTCACTCGTAACCCCCGACGCGTTCAAAGGACCTCACAACACGTCGATCTTCATAAACTGAGTGCAGAGGATTCCTCAGGCATTTGTTTTCACAGGCTGACTATGCAGGAACATCTTCGTCAGGATGTCTTTGACGCATGCAAAACCGTCATCGTCAAAATCGGGACCAATGTCCTGACTACAGACAATGATCGACTGGACCTCGATCGCATCCAGTGCATCGCCCATCAGATCCATCGGATCCAGGAAACCGGCCGTCGCGTCGTACTCGTTTCCAGCGGAGCCGTCGGTGCCGGTATCGGTATCCTCGGACTCAATCGCCGCCCCGAGTCACTTCCGGAACTCCAGGCCACCGCTGCCATCGGCCAACCCTCGCTGATGAGAACATGGGATGATGCACTGGCACGCACCGGACACCGCACTGCGCAGCTCCTCCTCACTGGAAATGATTTCCGCAACCGCCAGCGATACCTCAACGTTCGCAACACCCTCAGAACGCTGTTCGACTACAACGTCGTTCCCATCGTCAACGAAAATGACACCGTCAGCATCAAGGAAATTGCCGTTGGCGACAATGACCAACTCGCCTCGATGCTCACCACACTCCTTCCCGACCCACTCCTCGTCATTCTCTCCGGAATCGCCGGGCTGTACGACGGCCCTCCGTCCCGTCCCGAAAGTAAGGTCATCAGTCTGGTCGAAAAACCCGACGACGCTCTGCTGAAACTCGTTGCCAACGAACAAAGCAGTCGCGGACGCGGTGGTATGGGCTCGAAACTTCGCGCTATCCTCGCCGCAACCGGTATGGGTGAAACTGTGATTCTGGCCAGCGGCCGCAGCGATACCGTGCTGGACGACATTCGGACCGGAAAGGAAACAGGAACGCTGTTCATGGCACGCAGCGAAGCGGTGCCCGCATGGAAACGCTGGATCGGGTTCGGAGCCCCACCGGCCGGCACACTGATCCTCGATGAAGGCGCCGTAAACGCCGTCTGCCAGGCCGGTCGCTCGTTGCTTGCCGTAGGGGTCAAATCTGTTCTGGGAGAATTCGAACCCGGTGCCCTCGTCGGACTGCATTCCGCCGCCGGAGTCGAAATCGCACGCGGGTTGGCAAATTACTCCGCAGACGAAATCCGCAGAATTCAGGGACGACGCTCCGATCAGATCGCCGCTGCACTCGGTCATGTGCCGTTCGGCGAGGTCATTCACAGAGATAACCTGGCTCTCGTGGGACCGTGATTCATCAGTCGACTAACGCGGCGGTCTTACACACCCCGCAGCACGGCCGCGGGGCCCGCCCTGGGATGGCGAAACGATGGCAATATGGAAAAACGGGGCGGTTTTTGCTTGATTTTCGAGAAGCGATTGTTTGCTGAATTCGCGGAGCAAAATCCTGGGTGATCGTTTCGACGTAGCAAAACGCGACTATCTGCGGGTTTAACACCGCTCACCATCCCAGGCCCGCTCACCACTCAACCTGCACCCGCCGTCCCCGCTCGTCCAGGCATGTCGCCCGCCATCGGTGCCGCTCCGGATTTTCGATGTCGTCGAATCAGGTCGTTGTACGATCGCAAATCTTTCGATCCCGACTGTCGCAGCAGCACCTTACCGTCAGGTGCAATTACCAGATCTGTCGGCAAAACGCTGATGCCAAACCTCTTCATCAGATCCCGCCGCTTATCAGAATCCACTTTTACACCCACTATTCCCTCAGACAAAGACTCCCGTACCTGCGCAGTCCCAAGGACCGATCGCTCCATCTGACGACAGGGGCCGCACCATGTGGCTCCAAAGTGGATCAGCATCGGCAACTGTTCCGCCGCAGCACGCTTCTCTGCCGTCTCAAAATCCGGCTGCCACCCCGTAACCACAGGCTCCTCAAACGCCCGCAGACTGGCCGCTCCCGGAAAACAGGGCACCAGAACGCAAAGCACTCCGCACAACGCCCACGCCAGATACAGTGGTGCCCGACGCTGTCGGCACTTCAGCCGTCGACTGATAACAAATTCATTTCCAGTCACACAACACTCCCTGCAGAATACAGTCCTTTCCGACGCTGACTGCAGCAGCCATTCCGACCCTCTTCGGTCTGCAACAGACCACATCCATCGGTCCTTCGCTGCCCACAGTCTGCCCCGGGGAGCCTCATTGTGTAACCGACGCCGCCTGACACGTCCACCGCATCCGCGACACCTTCAGCAACATTCCCAATCTACCGGATTCCCTGCAAAATGCCCCAAAAGTCGCTGGTATTCCGGCGAAGTTCCATTCCTGCCGGGAACGTCAAGCCCGGGCTCGTTCGTTCCACCGCCCCCGTGGACCGCCACTTTGCCCAAGTCCGCCACAGGTCCTGACGACGCGTCCAACTCGTCCTGTGGGCCCGTGCCCGATCCACATGCCCCCCGCTTTACACGCCGCATCGCGTCCTGGCACAATCGCTCACCCGTCCGGCCACCGCCACGCACTCACAACGTGCAGCAGCGTCCCGCAAGGCGACAGTAGGCATTTGCAGACAGATCGCAACACCCTGCGCCCCACCAAAGGACGGACAACAGGGCAGGGCAGGCTGCCTAATGAACAGGTGCTTCCGGAACACCGCTCGCTTGCAGCAGCTGCAGCGCAGACTTCACAAGGCCATTACAGTCCAGACCGAGATCTGCCAGTAACTCCTCCCGGTCGCCATGCTCCACAAACACGTCAGGAATCCCCAGAATCCGAAATCGCTCTGTGTTCAGTCCGTGCTTTGCGGCTACTTCAAGAACAGCACTCCCAAAGCCACCCATCAACGCGTTTTCCTCAATCGTCAGCACAATCCCACGCTGGCTCGCCTGAATCACCATCGCCTCATCAACAGGCTTAACAAACCTCGCGTTCACAACCCCCACGTGGAAGCCCAGTTCTGCCAGCCTGGCCGAGGCCATAACGGCCTGGGACAGCATCGTTCCACACGCGAGAATATTGCCATCGTTGCCCCAGAACAGCACTTCCGCTTTGCCAGTCTCAATCGGCGCCACCACGCGGGCCACCGTTTCCACTTTTGTCTTCGGATAGCGAATGGAAACCGGCGATCCACTCTGAATGGCGTAGTCCAGCATCGGTCGGATTTCCTGCTCGTCCGCCGGCGCCGTGACAATCATGTTCGGGAAGATTCGCATGTACGAATTGTCGAACACTCCATGATGCGTCGGTCCATCGGGCCCGCACAGTCCCGCCCGGTCCATGCAGAACACCACCGGCAGGTTCTGAAGCGCAACCTCCTGAAAGATCTGGTCGAAACTTCGCTGCAGAAAGGTACTGTAAATGTCCACAATCGGCTTCATACCGGATTTCGCCATGCCCCCGGCAAAGGCCACCGCGTGACTCTCACAGATCCCCGTGTCGAAGAACCGTTCCGGAAACTCATCACGAATACGCTCCAGCTTGTTCCCCGCACACATCGCAGCCGTCAGGACACAAACTTTCGAATCCTCCGCCATGCTCGCATGAATCGCATCGCTCATCACTTCCGTGTACGAGATCTCGGCCGTCTTCTTCACCGGCACAATCTCGTTGTCCGAATCCCGACGGAATGGTGAAGGCGTATGGAATTTCACCGGGTCCTTGCAGGCCGGCTCAAACCCATGCCCCTTCTCAGTAAAGACATGCAGCAGCACCGGGCCCTTCACGTCACGGATCATCTCCAGATACTGACGCAGGCTGCGGATATCATGACCATCCACCGGCCCGATATAACGGAATCCCATCTCTTCAAACAACATGCCCCCATGCAGGAACGATTTCACTGCATCCTTAAATCCACTCAACATCTTCTCAGTGGATTCTCCAACAAGCGGCACGCGATTCAGCAACCACGAAACATCCCGCTTCAATCCGTTGTAGAACGGGGCAACTCGAGCCTTGTCGAGATAGCTGGCGAGGCCACCAACTCGGGGACAAATGCCCATTTTGTTGTCGTTCAGAATCACCAGCAGGTCTTTGTTCAATCCCGCGGCGTTATTCATCGCCTCAAACACAATCCCCGAGGGCAACGCACCGTCACCAATGACCGCAACCGACTTTCGACCATCCCGGTACAAAAGATCATCAGCCGCGTTCATCCCCAGCACGGTCGAAACGCTGCTGCCCGCATGCCCCGTTACAAACAGGTCATATTCGCTCTCTACCGGATTGGGATACCCCATTAATCCGCCGCGCCGACGAATAGTCGAAAACTGCTGAAAACGCCCGGTGACCAGCTTGTGAGGATAAATCTGGTGGCCAGTGTCCCAGATCAGTCGATCCTTCGAAAAGTCAAATGTGAGATGCAGCGCGATGCACAACTCCACCACCCCAAGGTTGCTGGAAAAATGCGCCGCACGGTCCGACACAATCGTCAGTAATGCTTCCCGGATTTCCGCAGAAAGCCGATTCAGATCCGCGTCACTCAGTCCTCGCAAGTCTTTCGGGGATCGAATTCCGCTTAGAATCTCAAACGACATCAGTGATCTCTTTCCACAATAAAACCAGCCAGTTCCTCAAGCCAGTGACGCTCTTCACCGAAGCACTTCAGTGCTCCACACGCCTCCCGAACCAGCTCCTTCGCCCTCTCTCGACTCGATTCAAGCCCCAGCAAGGCCGGGTATGTCAGTTTGCCCAGATCCACATCTCGGCCAGGCGTCTTGCCCAGTTTCGCTGCGTCACCCGTGACATCCAGAACATCGTCAGCAATCTGAAACGCCAGCCCGATACAGTGACCATACCGCACAAGCTCCGCTCGCTGCTCCCAACCAGCCCCCGCCGTGACCGCGCCCATCTCCAGAGACGCTGCGATCAACGCTCCTGTCTTCATTCTATGGATGCGATTCAGATCTTCTACGCTCGCGGCAACCTTTCGGCTGGAAACAACACCGGCAATTTCAGAATTTCCAGGTATCGTCAGCCCGGCAGCCATGCCAGCCGCCGGCCCCGGCGACTGCCTACTATCCGCAACCTCCGCAACCCCACAACCAGTTTTTGCCCCGTTTGCGACGGCATCCGCAGATCCGGACTTGTCAATCGCGGTCCCGGAATTCTGTCCACCCGGTGACAGCTCGCCACCACGTTCGGCCTCCAGATCCAGCACCTGACCGCCAACCATCCCCCCGCCGCCAGCCGACACAGCCAGAATTCGCATCAATTCCGCTCGAATCCCGGCACTCACCTCCGCCTGACTCAGCATTTCAAAGGCCAGCGTCAACAGAGCATCACCCGCCAGAATCGCCAATGCCTCTCCGTAGACTTTGTGATTCGTCAATCGCCCACGCCGATAGTCGTCGTTGTCCATGGCCGGCAGGTCGTCGTGTATCAATGAGTACGTGTGAATCATCTCGATCGCACACGCCGCCGGTAACGCAGAACCCGGATTCCCGCCACACAACTCATTCGCCAGTAGCACCAGAACCGGTCGCAATCGCTTGCCACCAGCCAGCAAGCTGTACTCCACCGCGGACTGCAGACTGCTCGGCCACGATCGATCAGCCACGCTGCGCGACAACGCGACCTCGATCTGCTCCCGCAGACCCGCAATTCTCAGTTTGTACGCGTCGCTTACCATAGTTCAGCCGGTAATTCCTGTCCCCGTCTCGCCACAGGCCATACCCCATTCGCTTCGCCAACTTCCACGGCAAAAAGCCTCATTTCGCCGCCACACTCAACACCACACGAATCCTAGCACTCCCCAATCGGCCCACAATCCAGCCGATAGGTCTTCAGTCCCGATTCAGACAACGATGGCCTATCCACTCAAACAGAAAGAAAAACACTTTCACCCAACAGAAACATTTTTCCATGAGCCAAATTCGCCAGCTACGTCACACGCTCACGTTTCGGTCTCCCCCAACGCGTTGCCACAACCCACAGGCACGTGCCGCTCACAATCGTCCAGAACGCCCCTTTCAGATTACCAGGATCGTGCGCGGCCATCAGGGACGCAGTAATCAACGTCGCTACCACGTACAGAAACGCGGCACCGCCTGTCCACACCGAAATGGTCCCCGACTTACTAAGCTTTTGTTCACCATTCACCAGCCGTTCAGGAATAAACAACGTCGAAACCGTCAACGCCGATGACAATGCCAGTACCGCACTCAGATAGTTCAACAACGCTCGAAAATCGGTTGCGTAGACCAGAAACACCGCGATTCCCGTCTGCAACAGCACCGTACGACTGGTGGAATCAGGTCCGGAACAAAAGTACGCCGGGAATAAACCGTCATCCGCCATTCGGGAAAACACACGCGGCCCCGTCATGACCATGCCGGCCACCGACGACAGAGTCCCCAGAGAAACCGCGAGTCGAATTAGGGCTTCCAGAGGTGCTCCCCCCAGTCCCGACGCCGCAATTGCCGCAATATCTCGCTTCTCCCGGATTTGCTCCACCGGGACCGCCGTCAGAAACACTGCGTTCAAAAGCAGATAAATTACAGTCACCAGCAGCGTGCCAATCAGCAGCGACCTCGGTACAACTCGTTCCGCGTCGCGAACTTCCGACGCAATGTAGATGCCCGCGTTGAAACCAGCAAAACTCAGCGATATCCACATCACCGAACTGGCAAACAGTTGTATCTCTGACCACGCGCCCGTCGCCGCCCCGTCAGCAGCTGCCCCAGCCCAGGACCACACGTGAGTCCCCAGTTTTGATGCCGCAACCAGCAGGAACACCCCCAGTACCGCCAGCTTGGCAATGACGACTGCGTTCTGAACGCCCACAGTCGCTCGTGCCACAAACGCATGTCCCAGACCGAATATCAGAATCACCGCTGCCGCCGCCAGGTGTTCAGGAAGCCAATCCGGCCCGAGGGCCTTCACCGCGTAGGCCTCAAACGTAATCGCCGCCATGGCGATCGCTCCGCTGAAGCCAGCCGTCAACGACACCCAGCCCGCCAGAAAACCAAAATACGGGTGCAACCGGCGGCTCAGATACAGATACTCACCACCCGAAACCGGCAACCGCCGCGACAACTCACCGTACGACACCGCGCCACAGATCGCAATCACTCCACCAGCCAGCCACGCCAGCAGCACTCGCGCCGGTGTCCCGAGTGAGGCAACGGAGTAACCGGATGTCGTAAACACGCCCGACCCGATCATGCTGGCAATCACCACGCACGTCAGCGTGATCAGACCGTAACGGGGTGTCTGGCTCATAAAATGGCTTCCGGTCCATAAAAAATACCGGCACGGCTTCCGGCGACCAAACCTGACCCGGCCCTTTTTCAGGCCACACATCCCAACTCACTACTCAACACCAGTACGCCACGAATTGGCCCCGTTAACCATGCTCGCCACCCCCCGCAAAACACGCGACGATCACTGAACCATCAGCGGGCCCCGGTGAGCCTTCTCGGGCTGAACTGGCGGTCCGGATGCCATTTTCTGTGCAGGTTACCAGTTTCCTGGAATCCGCACAGGCCGACAGCCTCGACAGAATGCACTTTTTTTTAGGCCGTTCCGTAGTCCATTGAGATCGAAAATGACTATAAAACCGATCGGTGGCTGCAGGCTTCGTTCCCGGAACAAATCGCCGCAGCCCCCGGGAAGTCATGTTCCTCCACTTTCGTTCAAATCACCGGAATCCCATGAGCACTGATACCATTCGCGAACGTAAGGACGCTCTCCGCAAGCAGGCACACGCCAATCGCAACGCTCAGGAAAACAAGGATGACCTCAGTCGCCGGATCGTCGGTGCTTTCATGGCGCTCCCGGAATACGCACAAGCTGCCACTGTGATGTTCTACATCGATGTCCGCAGTGAAGTGCGAACTCGACACGACCTGGAACTGGCACTCCAGTCCGGGAAAACCATCGTTGTGCCATGGTGCAATGAAGCCGGGGAACTCGAAATGTTTCGCCTGGCCAGCATGGACGAACTTGAACTCGGTATGTA